>NZ_JAPVZK010000011.1:0-66367 GCF_041432345.1 Streptococcus sp. 27098_8_103 | reverse complement strand
ATGGTTTTTTATCTTTAGAACCATCTTTATAGGTTACAACAAGATTGTTTCCTTCTTTTTCTACTTTATCAACAACTTTTGAAGCAGCTTCTACTTCTGTACCTTTTTTATCAGCTAAACGTGCATCTGGATTGTTTTGAGAATATTCAAGTTTAACTTTCTCTTTAATTTTTTCAAACTCTTTATCAGTAACATTATTAACATCTGATACAACTACTTTGTCAGCTTCTGCTGGAGTTTTAATATCATATTTTTGAGTTTGAGGTTTAAGAATTACATTAACCGCAGTTGGGTCGGTAACATCTCTACCATTTCCTCTAGCATCTGCTCCATCTTTATCAATGGCTTTTACAAAACGCCATCCTAATGGAGTTCCTCCATCTTGAATTGCTTTTTCAAATTTTTCTTTTGTAAACTTCCCTTCAGGTGCTGGAGTACCTGTATATGTAATAACAGCTGGATTTTCTGCTGTTGCTGTTGTTTCAGTAGTGAATTTATTCGCAGTGAATCCATATTCTGTATTTTGTTTATTAGTTTCTCCTGCTACGTCTTTAAATTCTTGGTTACTTCCTCTTCTTAACTCAGCACTTGCAAGTTTACCACTATCATCTTTGATTTTAATATCAAAAGAATTCACTTCTGATGCATATACATATACTTCTTTTTTATCTGGTGCTGGGTCAGAATATTGAATTTCTACTGTTGGTTTTTGGTTAGTTCGTGTTAATTCTGATAATAGTTTTTTATCTTGAGAACCATCTTTATAGGTTACAACAAGATTGTTTCCTTCTTTTTCTACTTTATCAACAACTTTTGAAGCAGCTTCTACTTCTTTACCTTTTTTGTCAGCTAAACGTGCATCTGGATTGTTTTGAGAATATTCAACTTTAACTTTCTCTTTAATTTTTTCAAACTCTTTATCAGTAACATTGTTAACATCTGATACAACTACTTTGTCAGCTTCTGCTGGAGTTTGGATATCATATTTTAAAGTTTGAGGTTTAAGAATTACATTAACCGCAGTTGGGTCAGTAGCATCTCTACCATTTCCTCTAGCATCTGCTCCATCTTTATCAATGGCTTTTACAAAACGCCATCCTAGTGGAGTTCCTCCATCTTGAATTGCTTTTTCAAATTTTTCTTTTGTAAAATCTCCTTCTGGTGCTGGAGTACCAGTATACGTGATAACAGCTGGATTCTCTGCTGTTGCCGGGGTTTCAGAAGTAAATTTATTCGCAGTAAATCCGTATTGAGTATCTTGTTTATTAGTTTCTCCTGCTACGTCTTTAAATTCTTGGTTACTTCCTCTTCTTAACTCAGCACTTGCAATTTTTCCGCTATCATCTTTGATTTTAATATCAAATGAATTAACTTCTGATGCGTAAACATACACTTCTTTTTTATTAGGCGCTGGATCTGAATATTGAATTTCTACTATTGGTTTTTCATTTGTACGTACAAATTCTGACAATGGTTTTTTATCTTGAGAACCATCTTTATAGGTTACAATAAGATTTCCTTTATCGTCTTTTGTTACTGATTGGATCTTAGCATCTTTATCAGCTACAGTTGTACCTTTTTTTTCTGCCAAGTTAGCATCATCATTTGTTTGAGAATACTCAAGTTGGAGTTTCTCTTTGATTTTGCCTAGCTCAGCTTCTGTTACGTTAGCTGGATCTGCTACAGTAACTTTTTCTGTTGGAGCTGCAATATCATATTTTTGAGCTTGTCCCTTAAGCATAAGAAGGAATGAACCTGGGTCAGTCGCGTTTGAGCTACCTACGGCTTTATTCTCAATGGATGCACCATCTGTATCCGTTGCAGTTGCATAGCGCCAGCCTAAAACCATACCTTTTGGATTTTCACCTTTAGTTGCCGCATCCAGTTTATCTTTTGTCAAATCATCTGTCGCCGCTGGTGTACCTGAGTAAGTAATGACTGCTGGTGTATCTGCTGTTGCTGGGGTTTCAGTAGTGATTTTATTCGCTGTAAATCCATATTTAGCGTTAATTTTATTTGCTTCACCTTCAACTGGATTAAATGGTTGGTTTCCTCCGCCATTTACAATTGCGCTAGTGATTTTCCCGCTATCATCTTTGAATTTGATATCGAATGAATTTTTTTCTCCAGCATATACATAAACTTCTTTAGTAGCTTTATTAGAGTAAGGAATCTCTACTGTTGGCGCTACTGCTGGAGCTGCTGGAGCAACTGGGGCTGCTGGTTGGGCTGCTTCTTTTTCAACAATTACTTTTACTGGTCCTTCTACCTTCGAACCATCTGAGTATGTTACAACTGCTGTTGCTGTTTTTTCTCCTGGCGTTGCTGTGTTTACTGGTGTCTTGAACTCAGCTTTTGTTCCAGCAGGAAGATCTTTGAAGTTAGCAATTGAATTTTCTGCTTTTGGTTGTTCATTAACTTTAACTGTTTGAGTTTTTACAGTTGGAGGGGTAACATCAGCTTTTGATAGATTTACAGGGTTCTCTGCAATTCTGTGGAAACCGTGGTCAACTCCTGCTGTCCCGGTACTCAACATCCCCATCGAAACCTTCATATTTTTCAACTGTTCATTTGTTACTCTATCAGGAACTGTTGTTGTAAACTCCCAAACATAACCGTCTCTATAGTTACCACCCGTATTCGCATTATCATAGATAACACGCTTACCTGGCAAAGCATTTGAGTTTACTAAATTTTTTGTATCAGATATCTCGTCTTTTACAGCATCCTTATAATAGAAACTAGTATTATTATACAGAGTATCTAGTCCTCTAGTATAATTGTCCCAACTACCATTTATTGTCAAATTCTCATTTTTATCAAGAGCACGTCCTGCTGCTGTGGCTGGAGTAGGGTTATCAAAAGTTACAGTATCACTAAGACCAGTTCCATCTCCGCCAACTAGTTGATATTTTCTGTCTACAAATTTCATTTCCGCTTTATATTGCAATCGGCGAATATCCGTAGGCATATTCACTTCATTAGGAATCTGAATGTAGTTTCGGAACACTTCATTCTTTACTCCATAGTCATTAGCGAAATTTTGTAAATGATCATTGAAAAAAACTTGCCAGTCTACAGAAGTAATTTTCCCAGTAGCATCTGTATTGTAACGAGCTCTATATTTCATTACGGAATTAACAGCAGTTATTGCATTACCCGATTCAGATGAACCTCTTATACCACTAGTAATAACACTGTCTTTTTTCCCATAGTCGTTCCCCTGAGAATCAATATTATAGGCAATTTCCGCCCTAAAAGCATTATTTTTATCTAATGCTTTACCGTTACGTGGGTCGTTAGATCCTGTGTTTTCGATTGAGTTAGATTCTGATTTTTTCTCAGTGTTTTCTGCTTTTTTACCTACAGTTTCTTTTCCATTAGTAGTGTCTACTGCTGGAGTTTCTTTTTTCTCTACAGGTTTATTTTTTAATTTAGTGTTAGCTGTAGTTACAAGTTTATTGTAAGCTTTTGTGATTTCACCTTGAGTTGTTGCGTTTGCTAATGTAGCTTTTGCAGCTTCTAAGTCAGCTTTTAGTACCGCAACACTTTCTTCAGTTTTGTTTTCGTATGTTCCGTTAGCTAATTTTGCTTCGATTTCTGCAATGTAGTTTTCTAGTTTAGTTTTGTCTAAAGCTTTAACTTCTTTTGCAGTTTCTCCATCAAGTTTTGCCGCTACTGCTGGTTCTGTTGTAGACACAGCTGGTGTTCCAGCAACTTCTGGCTTGTTTTCTGCTACAGCAGGTGCCTCATAAGTCTTGCCATCTCCGTTCTGTGTAGGGTTAACATCCCCAGTAGTCGAGTTGTTTGCTACAGTAGTTTCTGCTGTGTTTGCATGAACCACTTGGGTAGCTAAACTAGCTCCGACTGCAAAAACAAGAGAACAACCGAATAGGAAATGCTTCCCTTTTTTGATCATTCTCCAGTTCTTTTGCTCTGCATTTTTACGATTAAAATACATCACATTTTCTCCTTTTGATATCTAAAAAATAGCATGTAATACACATACACATACACATACACATACACATACACATACACATACACATACACATACACATACACATACACATACACATACACATACACATACACATACACATACACATACAATCAATATTATAATTTACATTAGCAGATTTGTCAATTATATTAATTATTTTTTATTATTTTCCATTATTTTCAGAATATTTCAGGATTTAAATCATTTATTATATTATAGCGTTAAAATAAAAATAAAATTTTCCTTTTCTTCAAGACTATGATAAATGCCATTTTTTGAATACTTATAAAGAACATGTCAACTTATCCTACATATAAGCCATTCCTTTTGAGTACCAAAAAATAGGGAACTATGAAAGTAAAGTCCATCAGATACAAATACTCTTCAAACCGCGTCAGCTTCCATCTGCAACCTCAAAACTAGTGTTTTGAGCAACTTGTAGCTAGCTTCCTAGTTTACTCCTTGATTTTCATTGAGTATAAACTATGGTCAAGAAGAAATCATTCTCCCTGACCAGACCTTTGGACCATTACAAGCCATCATTTGTAGCTATTCAAAAAAGCTCCATACTATCTATTATTCAGGGATTCCTGCTACAGATAGTATGGAGCTCAAAAAGCAGTTACACGAGCATGACTGCCATTCTATTCTTGCATGGTGTAACCAACACCACGCACGGTTTTAATGTAGCTTTTTTGACCTTTTACATCAAGCTTGCTACGTAGATAACGGATATATACATCCACAATATTTGTTTCTGTCGCACTTTCATACTTCCAGACACTTTCCAACAACTGCTCACGAGTCAGGACTTTCTTGCTTCCCATAAGAGTAGCCAAAAGATCATACTCACGACGCGTCAGAGCAATCATCTCTTCGCCACGATAAACAGTATGATGTTCTACATCCATACGCAGATTGCGGTAAGACGTTGGAACCTTCATCTGACTACAGTGTTGGTCGATAAAGTCCCGACCTCGGAAAATCGCTGAAATACGAGCCACCAAATTCTCAATAATAACTGGCTTATAGATGTACGAAACGGCAAAGCGTTGGATTGCCTCAATCTGATCTTGCAAGTCTTCGCGATGGTCCAAGACCATAATGACTGAAGCTGGCTTAGTTCGGCTCAGCTTGTCTGCAAAATCCTGGGCTGTCATATCCCCCAGATGAGCATTCAATAAAATCAAGTCATAGTCTGTCTGAAGAGCCATGGAAAGGGCTTTTTGCCCCTCCTCAACCTGATCAACTCGGTATTGCTCTTTTTGGAGTTCCAAACTTAAAAAATGAGCTAGATTTCGTTCTTTCTCAAGTAATAAAATCCGTTTCCCCATGGCAGACCTACTTATTTTTCGTCATACCAAGAGTAGTGGAAGGTTCCTTCTTTGTCTTTACGTTGGTAAGTGTGGGCACCAAAGTAGTCACGTTGTGCTTGGATCAAGTTAGCTGGAAGGTCAGCTGAACGGTAGCTATCAAAGTAAGTAATGGCTGCTGAGAAGGTTGGCACTGGTACACCAGCTTGAACCGCAAGAGCTACGATGTCACGCACTGCTTGTTGGTACTTAGCAGTAACATCCAAGAAGTATTCATCCAAAAGAAGGTTGGCAAGGTCTGCATCACGGTTGTAAGCATCTGTAATCTTTTGCAAGAAACGAGAACGGATGATACAGCCATCACGCCAGATAGATGCGATGTCCGCAAATGGCAAGTTCCAGTTGTTTTCTTTAGAAGCTACACGCAATTGAGCAAAACCTTGTGCGTATGAAATGATTTTTGAGAAGTAAAGGGCTTGACGGATTTTTTCAATCAACTCAGCCTTATCTCCTTCAAATTTGAAGGCAGCTGGTTTTGGAAGAACCTTGCTAGCATGTACGCGTTCTTCTTTGTAAGTAGAGATGTAACGTGCAAATACTGACTCAGTGATGAGTGACAATGGCACACCAAGGTCAAGTGATGATTGACTAGTCCATTTACCAGTTCCCTTGTTACCTGCAGCATCAAGGATGTAGTCTACGATTGGTCCATCTTGGCCTTCATCGTCTTTACGGCTCAAGATATCAGCTGTGATTTCGATCAAGTAGCTGTCCAATTCACCCTTATTCCACTCAGTAAAGATTTCAGCCATATCTTCTGCAGAAAGGCCTAGCAAGTGTTGCATCAAGTCATAGCTTTCTGCGATCAATTGCATATCACCATACTCGATACCGTTGTGAACCATTTTCACATAGTGACCAGCTCCATCAGGACCGATGTAAGTCACACATGGTTTGCCATCTTCTGGTGCTTTAGCTGAAATTTCTTCAAGAACATCTGCAACCAATTCGTAGGCCTCTTTTTGTCCACCAGGCATGATAGAAGGACCTTCAAGGGCACCTTTTTCACCACCAGAAACCCCAGTACCGATAAAGTTGATACCTGAGTTTGCCAATTCTTCATTACGACGAATTGTATCTTTGTAGAAAGTGTTTCCGCCGTCGATCAAGATATCACCTTTGTCAAGGTGTGGAAGAAGGGCTTGGATAGTAGCATCTGTACCAGGTCCAGCTTGAACCATAAGCATGATACGACGAGGTTTTTCGATTGAGTTTACAAAACTTTCAACGTCATAGCTTGGTACAAAGTTCTTTTCAGGATGGCAAGCAATCACATCTTCCGTTTTTTCTTTACTACGGTTGTAAATAGCAACTGTGTAACCACGAGATTCAATATTAAGGGCAAGGTTACGACCCATTACGGCCATACCTACGACACCAAAGTTAGCTTTTGTCATTTGACACTCCTCTTGTTTAATTTGTTTTATTTTATCATTTTTACTTTTGAAAAGAAAGAATTTTGTAACGACTGCTTAGTAGTCCAAGTCATCCGCATGTCCAGAACCATTTCCAACAAAATATCCTGTCTTACAGTTAAGGGTAAAGAGATAGGTTCCATCTGGCTTGTAGAGGTTGTAATAACCATTGCCATTAACGATATTGACACGTTCGAGGATGTATTGGTTACCAGTGATATAACCACGTGAGCGTGAAGTCGCTAGGATTTGTTCCAAGACGCCATCAGCGAAATCCCAAGCAGAGTTATTGCTATCATCAATAGCAGACTGGTTATAAGAAACACGACTCGCACTTCTTTGAACAGCAACTCCTGCACTTGATACGCCCATATTGATTTCACTACGAGAACTTCTAGTCTCATTTGATGCAGTATTTGAGCTACTTGGGCTTGTCTCACTAGTAGTATTTGAACTTGCTTGACTAGAGCTACTAGTTTGACTTGAACTTGAGCTAGAAGTACTTGTTTGCTGGCTCTTACCAAGGCTAATAGCCTTATCTAGCAATTTATCCAGCTCCGTATTCCCAGTTTTAATATCTGTAAATTTAGCATTCGATTTGGCTTTGGCATTGGTATCTAACACACCATCAACAATAGCTGGCTTCTCAAATTGTGCATTTACATCTTGAATGGCCTTGATTTGCGTTGCTAGACTATCATACTTCGATTTGGCAAGGGTATGTTCACGACTACCTTCCAGCTTATCAAGCAGGGTCTTCAGTTGGCTCAACTTATCAAACTGGCTATTTTTCAAAGCCGTTTTATTGCTATCTGTATAGAAGGCATCATATAAATTATTGAATTCTTCCGCATCTGACTGCGTATTTGTAGTTGATTGAGAAGTTTGGATTTCTTTGGTCGAACGAGCCACTTGACGATAAACATAATAACCAGTTCCAAGGATAAGAACCACTAAAGCTGCTAGAATACCGTAAAGCACCCATTTCTTCTTACTTTTTCCATCTTCACTATCTGTGACTCGAGAACGTGTGAGAGCCTCTTCCGTTCCAACTAATGGTACCTCTTCCGTCTCAAATTCTTCGACAAGAGGAGCTTCTGAAACTCGTGTTAATTCTAAATCATCAAACTGACGCAATTCATCTTCTGGAGCTGGAGAAGTTACTCCTGTTCCCTCACGAAGCTCTTGAAGCAAATTATCCAGAGTCTGAGTCTCCTCTATCTCCTCTACCTCTTCTTTTTCAACTAAATCATCCTTGCTAAACTGACGCGTTTCAAACTTATCTGCCTCAATTTCATCTTTATGTTGTTTCACATACTTGTCCAAGATAGAATCTCCAGGCAATACACCCGCTTCCACCTCTTCATTTTTTCGCATGGCTTCTCCAACTGTTAGCTCTTTGGCATCATCAAAATCAAATTGCGCTTCTTGATGTTCTGCTTTATGACGATTACGTCTCTTCTTACTCATGAGTTTTCCTTTCTACTTTACTTCCTGACGTTTAACGCGCTGACCAAAATATTGATACAGATCAACTTTTAAAGTTCCGTTGTACAACTTACGTTTCTTATCCGCCTGACTACCGTATTTGGTCTCAAAGGCTTCATCACTAGTTAAGATAAACTTGCTCCAGGTTTTCAGCGGTGCAAATACTTGACCCATTTCAGCATAAAGCTTGGTAACCCCTGCATCATCTGATAAACGTTCCCCATAAGGCGGATTGGAAATAATTACACCATTGATTTTATCAGAACGCAAATCCTGCACGCGCATCTGCTTAAAAGTAATGTCTCCTGCAACACCAGCCGCTTGGGCATTGGCCTTAGCAATTTCCACCATACGTGCATCGATATCACAGCCCATGATATCCAGTTCCAGCTCACGATCCACTTTTTTAGCCGCCTCTGTGCGCACTTCTTGGATCAAGCGATCGCTAATCCAGTTCCATTCCTCAAAAGCAAAAGAGCGACGAAGTCCTGGAGCCATCTTTCTAGCAATCATAACTGCCTCAATACAGAAAGTCCCCGAACCACAGGTCGGATCAATCAAAGGCTTGTCCGGATACCAGTTAGAAAGTTGCAAAATGGCTGCTGCCATGTTTTCCTTGATAGGAGCGCCACCTTTTTCGGTACGATAGCCACGTTTAAAGAGGCTAGACCCTGTCGTATCAATCATGACAGTTGCAATATCTTTCAGAATAGAAACCTCAATCTTAAACTCAGGACCAGTCTCCATCAAGGGAACACCTTCAGGACGGGCATAATGTTTTTGCAACTTCTTGACAACAGCCTTCTTTGAAATAGCCTGTACACTGGGCTCATTGTGAAGTTTAGATTTAACACATTTGGCTTTTGAAATCGGAAAGCGAGCCCCAAGCGGTAAATAATTTTCCCAATCTAGGGCGAAAACTCCTTGAAAGAGCTCCTCAAAAGTCTTAGCTGGGAAAGTTCCTACGATAATCTTGATACGGTCTGCTGCCCGAAGCCAGAGGTTGGTTTCAATAATAGCTCTTGCGTCTCCTTGAAAACGAACACGACCGTTTTCAACCTGACAATCATAGCCCAACTCTCTCACTTCTCGTCCTACAACAGCTTCAAGACCTGCTGCAGCAGTAGCGATTAAATTAAATTCTTTTTTCATTTTCAGTCTTATAAGACCTTTCTATATGTCCACTTTAAAAAATGAGGTTGAGAAAATTTTCTCAGCCCCAACCTATATGCAATTTTCTATAAGCCATGTTTTGTTCCAGAAGTGACTAGGACCACTTCCTTCGATAATCATCTGTCTACCACTAACAGCCTAGAGCTGATAGCAGTCAGAATACTACGTTCGTTTCCGTGTACTCCATGCCCCGACCAAAATTTGGGTTGCTAGCTTGAGGGGTTTACCGCGTTCCACTCTCTCTGTTTCCAGAAAGACTCCGTCACTGTGGCACTTTCAAGCCTACTCTGGCCTATCCAAGGACTTAGCCATTTCAACTGCCGTAACGATTTCTCGTCCCTAGGCTTATGGTTTCGCCTAGCACAAACACTACAGGCATCACAGCCTGTGCTAGCATGGACTTTCCTCATGAAAAGAAATTCTCCTCACGCGATTATCCAAAAATTGCACTTTTCAAATAAGCTCTTATAAATCAGAGTTATCCAAAATTTGTTTACCAAATACTTCTTTCTCAAGACGATTCAAACGTTTTAAAATATCAAAATTCGTCATAGAAGTTGTAGCTGTCATTTCAAGAGGTTCTGCTTGAACCGGTGCAGACTCAGGTTTGTGAGACAATTCTTCCTTCAACTCTGCAATTTCTTGACGGAGAGACTTGACTAAGGCAGCATAAGTTTCATAGTCCTTGATGACATCGTCCAAAAATTCATCAACTTCAGCCTTACTATATCCACGGACTTCACGTCCAAACTCTTGCTCAAAAATATCTTTCGCTGTAAAAATAATACTTGCCATCTCTCTCTCCATTCTCGGTTTCTAATAGTATTATTATATAAAAAAAGGCAAACAAAAATCAAGGTCAAAGGCTTACTTTTCAGAAAAATTTTCTGCTATCTCATTTAAGTCTTCAAAGGTTAGCCTTTTTATGCGATAGGCTTCCTGATTTTTCATCAAGGTGTCCATAAATTTTAATTTAGTCTCATTTTCTGGATCATAGAAAAAATAAGCTAAATCAGTATTTTCCAACAAAAATCGTTGGTAGTCTCGCAATTGCCCCATATGTTCATATTTCGGATAGGCATATTTGACAAAATCTACCTGCTTAAATTGGCTAAGTTTAACCTGATTAGCCTCATTCCAATTTTCTCCGTGTGTTTCAAAATCAAAAATAGTCGCTAGACTGAAATCATATTCTTCTTTCATTTCAATAGCGACATCAAGAACCCAAGATTCAAATCCCAAGTTCCCTGTAAAGACCAGCCATTTAATCCCTTCTTCTGCTAAACTTTCTAGATCTCGACGAATGGCTTTCTTTATAATTTTTAACCTGATATCTTTTTCATTAAACAAACCCAAGTCAAAGTTAGAATATCCCATAATTAAAGCTGTATTCATTTTTACACCTTTCTTTCTATTTTTATGGTATAATAGAGTGATGTTATTGTACCAATAAGGAGAAATATGGTCAACTATCCTCATAAAATTTCATCAATAAAAAGACAAACATCCATTTCTCAACCAAAAAATTTCGCAAATCGAGGAATGACTTTTGAAAAGATGATTAACGCTACAAACGACTACTATCTGACGCATGGTATGGCAGTTATCCATAAAAAGCCAACACCTGTTCAGATCGTTCGAGTAGACTATCCTCAACGTAGTCGAGCAAAGATTGTAGAAGCCTATTTTAGACAAGCTTCTACAACCGATTACTCTGGAGTATATAGAGGACATTACATTGACTTTGAAGCCAAGGAAACGCGTCAAAAGAATGCTATTCCAATGAAGAACTTCCATCTGCACCAGATTCAACATATGGAACAAGTTCTAGAACAGCAGGGTATTTGCTTCGTACTGCTTCATTTTTCTTCTCGACAAGAAACTTATTTGTTGCCGGCTATTGATTTGATTCGCTTTTACCATCAGGATAAGGGTCAAAGATCAATGCCACTTGGATATATTCAAGAATATGGATATTTGGTTGAGCAAGGAGCTTTCCCTCAAATTCCCTATCTCGATATTATCAAAGAACATTTACTAGGTGGTAAAACAAGATGAATAAACAAACGATTCTGCGATTCTTAAAATATATTGGAATTACATTCCTTACCTTATTTATCGCATTATTTCTATTAGGTGGAGGGATCTTTCTCTACTTTGTTAGCAAGGCTCCAGCCTTATCTGAAAGTAAACTAGTTGCGACAACCTCTAGCAAGATTTATGACAATAAGAACGAACTGATTGCTGACCTTGGATCTGAACGTCGTGTCAATACTCAAGCAAATGAAATCCCTACTGATTTGGTCAAAGCCATCGTGTCTATCGAAGATCACCGTTTCTTTGATCATCGAGGGGTTGATACTATTCGTATCATGGGTGCGGCATTGAGAAATCTCCAAGGTAGAGGGGGACTCCAAGGAGCTTCAACCTTGACTCAGCAATTGATCAAATTAACTTATTTCTCTACTTCAACTGCTGATCAAACCTTGTCACGTAAAGCCCAAGAAGCTTGGCTAGCCGTTCAACTAGAACAAAAAGCAACCAAGCAAGAAATCCTGACCTACTACATCAACAAAGTCTACATGTCTAACGGTAACTATGGAATGCAAACCGCAGCCCAAAATTACTATGGCAAAGACTTGAAGGATTTAAGCTTGCCACAGTTAGCACTCCTAGCCGGAATGCCTCAGGCTCCAAATCAGTATGACCCATATTCCCACCCAGAAGCTGCTCTAGAGCGTCGGAACTTGGTACTTTCAGAAATGAAGGGACAGAAATACATCAGTGCAGAAGATTACGAAAAAGCTATTAATACGCCTATCACTGACGGCCTCCAAAGCTTGAAGTCAGCTAATAGTTATCCAGCCTATATGGACAACTATCTCAAAGAAGTAATCGACCAAGTCGAACAAGAAACTGGCTACAACCTTCTTACTACAGGTATGGATGTCTATACTAATGTCGATAAAAATGTTCAACAGCGACTCTGGGATGTATACAATACAGATGAGTACGTTGCATATCCAGATGATGAACTCCAAGTAGCTTCCACTATCGTGGATGTAACAAATGGTAAAGTCATTGCTCAGTTAGGCGCCCGTCACCAATCAAGCAATGTATCTTTCGGAGTTAACCAAGCCGTTGAAACCAACCGTGACTGGGGTTCTACTATGAAACCAATCACTGACTATGCTCCCGCTTTAGAATATGGAGTCTATGACTCTACCGCATCTATTGTACATGATGTTCCTTACAACTATCCTGGTACTGATACTCCAGTCTACAACTGGGATCATGGTTACTTTGGAAATATTACTATCCAGTATGCTCTTCAACAATCACGTAATGTTACAGCGGTTGAAACTTTAAACAAAGTTGGTTTAGATCGAGCCAAAACCTTCCTAAATGGCTTAGGTATCAATTACCCAAGCATCCATTATGCTAACGCCATTTCAAGTAATACAACAGAATCTAACAAACAATACGGTGCAAGTAGTGAAAAAATGGCTGCTGCTTATGCCGCCTTTGCTAATGGTGGTATTTACCACAAACCAATGTACATCAATAAAATCGTCTTTAGTGATGGTAGTGAAAAAGAATTTTCTGATGCTGGTACACGAGCTATGAAAGAAACTACTGCCTATATGATGACCGAAATGATGAAAACTGTTTTAGCTTACGGAACCGGACGTGGTGCCTACATACCATGGCTTCCACAAGCTGGTAAGACTGGTACTTCTAACTATACTGATGATGAAATCGAAAAACATGTCAAGAATACTGGCTACGTAGCTCCAGATGAAATGTTTGTAGGTTACACTCGTAAGTATTCTATGGCTGTATGGACTGGATACTCAAATCGTTTAACTCCTATTGTTGGAGATGGCTTCTATGTTGCAGCTAAAGTTTATCGCTCAATGATCACATATCTATCAGAAGATGATCAACCTGGAGATTGGACGATGCCAGACGGCCTCTTCCGAAATGGAGAATTCGTCTTCCAAAATAGTGCCAAAAACACTTGGAATAATCCAGCTACACAACAAACTCAACCAGTAGAGAACCCAAGTACAACAACAACTGAAAGTTCATCTACACAGGCAAGTACGACGGTTGGCCAACAACCAAATAATGCTCCAGCAACTGATCCTAATCAAGGACAAGCTGGTCAACCGACACAACCAGTACAACCAACGCCACAAAATCCACAAGTTCAACAACCACAACAATGAAATGAAAGAAAATCCTGAGAAGCAAAACTCAGGATTTTTTCTACAAAAAAATTAGCTTCATAATCTTTGAAAGTGAAGAGATGTTTCAATTCGTTTTCGATAAACCAAAAGAAGTTAGCGAATAACTAACTTCTTTTTATCTTATTTCACATGTTTTGCAAGTTCTTCTTGCGCTTTTTTATTGGATTCTTCTTTTTCTTTCATCCATTTATCTTGAGCTTTTTGGTATTCATCCACAGTGACTGCCTTGTCTTGAAGTTCCAAGTATTTGTATAGGAGCGGATCGCTTGTCCCCTTGTTACCAGAGAAGGCAAACGGCATCGTAAATGGTACCATCTTAGACAAGATTGGGCGACCAGTGAGTGATGTTGTTGGAATAATCAAGGCACTATCTGTCAACCAAGCTTGGGCTGCAGCATACTTATCATAACGTTTTGCTACATCTATTGTCTCATTTCCAGCTTCAGTTACCAATTTCTCATAGTCGTTCAGACCAACCTTCTTAGCTGCAGCATTATCTGTACCAGAATCAAAGCCAAGGTAGGTTTTAGTGTTTTCACCAACTGATGGTTTGATAATATCGAGGTAAGTAGATGGATCCGCAAAGTCTGGAGACCAACCAACATTATCTGAAATATCCCAATCTTCCCCAGCTGCTGTTTCAGCAAAGTAGGTAATATTCAAGACTTCATCTTTTTGTAGTTGTTGAATATCAATTACGACATTATCTGTACCCAAGGTTTCTTCAACTGATTGTTTGAAAGATTGAACACGTTGAACTTTTGTAGTTGCTGTCTGGTCAACTGGCATGTCTAGGTGAATTGGGAACTGTACTCCTTCTGCCTGAAGAGCAGTCTTAGCCTTAGCAAATTCTGCCTTGGCTTTTTCTGGATTGTAGAGACCATCTTGGGCATCGGCCAGATTAACATCCTTCCATTCATCCCCATAAGTCACTAATTTTTCTTTGATCATATCGCCAAAGTTTTTCCCATCTGCTTGGACAAATGTTGGTGGTACAAAAAGATTACGCAAAATTTTGCTTGCTCCACTGGCACCGTTCACTTGTGAAGCATAGGCAGTACGATCCAAACCAAAAGCAATAGCTTGGCGGAAATCCTTGTTTAAGAGAGCCTTTTTAGTAGAAGTCTTTTGTTCGTCACTAGTCTTAGAAGTATATTTATAGGACTGGCGGTCAATATTTGTTCCCACTAGATAAGTCGTAGAGTCTTGTTGGGTATAGACAATATTGTCCTTCATCGTTTTTTCAAGTTCTGCAAAACTTGCATTTGTAGGATAAAGTCTGGCTGCTGTAAGACTACCATCTTTAAAGTTTTCTGCAGGTTTGCTGGTATCTTGACCATCCCAGAATGACAATTTTATCTTATCAACATGAACATTATCCTTATCCCAGTAGTTAGGGTTTTTTGCAAATTCAACGGAAGATTTAGCCACAAGAGATTTTAACAAATAAGGACCATTATACAAGATACTGCTTGGATCTGTCGCTTTAGCGAAATCATCCCCTTTTGAGTTCAAAAACTCTTCATTAACTGGTGCCAAGACACCCATTGTTGTTTTAGAATTCCAAAAACTTTCAGGTTTGTTCAAAGTGTATTGGACTGTTTGATCGTCAAGGGCTTTAATTCCAACTTGAGAAAAATCTTTATTTTCCCCTTTAGCATAAGCATCCAGACCCTTGATTGAATCTTGTACCAAGTAAAGAGCTTGTGATTTCTTATCTGTTGCATATTTAAGACCTGTTACAAAGTCTTGAGCCTTGACAGGAGCATATTCTTCACCTTCAGATGTGTACCACTTGGCATCCTGACGAATCTTATAAGTGTAGGTCAAACCATCTTTAGAAACTGACCAGTCCTCTGCCATAGAGGGAACAAGATTCCCATAACGGTCATTTTCAAGCAATCCATCAATGACGTTACTAGTAATGTTTGAAGTAGCTGCCTTGCTGGTTGTCAAATAGTTGAGATTATCTGGGTCTGTCTCGTAGGTAAATGCAAAAGTCTGCTCACCTTTAGTAGCAGAACCACCAGAACAAGCCGCTAAGACACCAGCTGCTAATAAAGTGACTCCCGCAAGAGCCAATACTTTCCTTGTTTTCATAGTATTCTCCTTTGTTTTTCTATCCATTATAGACCCTTTTTAAAGTCCTGTCAATAGAATTTTCTGAATTTTAGAAAATTATTTTTTAAACAATAGATTTGCAAAAATATGAATAATATCAAAAATACCTCAACTACATTAGGTAGTCAAGGAATTATTAATCATATTTGTAAATAGCATCTGAGAAACAGTTTTAATTCTTTAATCTAACTCATTTCTTACACACTGCAAAGCTGTTGTCATGAGAATATTATATCTATTATTTTCGTGGGGAGTTCATTATCGACCAGGCTTCAAATTAGTTAATATCACTTTTTACTTCTTGTTTATAAAATTCTTTCAAGGCATCTTGCCAAGTTGGAATAACAAATCCAGTAGCTTTAGCTTTAGCCAGGCTCATTGTTGAGTTTAACGGACGTTTAGCCTTTGCTGGAAATTGACTTGAATCTACTGGCTTGATTTCTACATCTGTATCTTTCAAAATTTCAACTGCAAAATCATACCAAGTTGTATCTTCTGTCGCATCATTTGATAAATGATAATAACCAAATTCCTTGCAATTTTCAGCTAGATAAGTCATAAATTCAGCCAATGTACGAGTCCAAGTTGGGCGACCATGCTGGTCATTTACAACCGTTAATGTCTTATGAGCTTTCGCAAGATTTTGCATTGTGAAAACAAAGTTTTTGCCGTAATTTCCAAATACCCAGGCAGTACGGATAATATAGAAATTAGACACATACTTCTCAACTAACTCTTCTCCCATGCGCTTTGTACGTCCATATTCTGTCTGTGGATCTGGTCGGTCATCAACTTCCCACTCTTGTCCAACTGGTTTCTTACCATCAAAGACATAGTCCGTAGAAATATAAACTAGAGTTGCGCCATGCTTTTCAGATGCTTTTGCGACATTTTCTGTCCCCGTAACATTGATGGCATAGTCCAATTCTTTCCCTTCATCCTCCGCTGCATCAACAGCTGTGTAGGCCGCACAGTGGTATACTAGAGTAGGTTTAACTTCTTCAAAAACTTTCTCAACCATCTCTGCATTGGTAATGTCCATCTCAGCCACATCTACTGCCACGTATTCTTCATTATGCTCATCCAATAAATAACGAAGTTCAGTTCCTAATTGGCCTTTTGCTCCTGTAATTAAAATCATCTCTACACCTTTCTAATCTGTAACTCTTCCCACTATAGCAATAAAAAGCAGCTATTTCCTGCTTTTTATAATTTGATAATCTCCTGAGTTTTAGCATAATTGGCTTCAACAGCTTCTTTCTCTGCTTTCCACCATTCTTGGTTATCTGTATACCACTTGATTGTTTCCTTGAGACCAGATTCAAAATTAGTAAATTCTGGTCTCCAACCTAATTCTTCACGGAGCTTACTTGCGTCAATCGCATAGCGGAGGTCATGTCCTGCACGGTCAGTTACATGATCATAGGCATCTGCATCTTGGCCCATTTCCTTAAGGATAAGTTCCAAAACTTCCTTGTTGTTCTTCTCACCATCAGCCCCGATTAAGTAAGTTTCACCGATTTGACCTTTTGTCAAGATTGTCCAAACTCCCGAAGAATGATCATTGGTATGAATCCAGTCACGAACATTCTTACCTTCACCATAAAGTTTTGGCTTAATTCCACTTAGGATGTTGGTAATCTGACGTGGGATGAATTTTTCAATGTGTTGATAAGGACCGTAGTTATTTGAACAGTTAGAAATCGTTGCCTTGACACCAAATGATCGTACCCAGGCTTTTACAATCAAGTCTGAAGCGGCCTTGGTTGATGAGTATGGAGAGCTAGGATTGTATTTGGTATCAGCAGTAAATTTCTCACCTGAACCTTCACCATATCCTGGCAAATCCTCACGGAGAGGGAGATCCCCATAAACTTCATCTGTAGACACATGGTGGAAGCGAATATTATATTTGCGAGCTGCTTCCAAAAGAGTATAGGTTCCGATGAAGTTAGTATGTATAAACGGTGATGGATCATTCAGTGAATTGTCATTGTGACTTTCCGCTGCATAATGAACGATAGCATCTGCTTGAACAGCCAACTTGTCTACCAACTCCGCATCAGCAATATCTCCAACAACCAACTCAACACGATCACCTAAAATTTTTTCAATATTAGCGCGATTTCCAGCATAAGTCAACTTGTCTAATACTGTCACGTGAACATCTGGAAAGTTCTTGTAAACATAATGAACAAAGTTAGAACCGATAAAACCTGCTCCACCTGTCACGATAATTTTTTTGTATTCAGTCATAGTCTTTCCTTTTTTACAAATCTTCTTTTTTCAAAGGTTTTACATCCTTAAGTAGTGGATGATTTTTATCTGCTTCTGAAACCTCTGCTTCAGCAAGATTGGCCCACTCAATTCCTAATTCTGGATCTGCATAATTGACAAAGGCATATTTAGGTTTCAAATCTAATGCCCAATAATCGTTGACCAGATAGCTATAAGAGACTGTATCTGATAGAACCTGAAATCCATTAGCCACACCACGGGGAACAAAGATACCCTTACTTGCATCAATTACTGTTTGATAGGTATTTCCGAAAGTTTCGCCCTCGCGTAGATCAACCCAAGAACCCAGAACCTTCCCACCATCTGCTACAGAAATGTACTTATCCCAAGGTTCTGCGTGTAAACCACGGAGAACATTTTTACGTGAGAAGGATACATTGTTTTGTAATTTTCCTTCTGTAAAGAAATACTCTGGGAAACCAAGAGGGAGCATTTTTTCCTTTTGGAAATTTTCTTTGAACCAACCACGATTATCACCATGAACAGGGATATCAAATTCTAACATACCTGGAATAGCTTCGACCTTACGAACCGCAAGCGTCTTACCGAAAAAATTATCTGTCATCTATGCTTCTCCAATCAAACGGAGCAAATATTGTCCGTATTCATTTTTCTTAAGAGGTTGTGCTAACTTTAATACATCCTCACGGCTGATATAACCCATACGATAAGCAATCTCTTCTAAGTTTGCCACTTGAACATTTTGCATCCGTTGCACTGTCTCAATGTACTGTGACGCCTCTAATAAACTTTCATGAGTTCCAGTATCTAACCACGCAAAACCACGCCCCATTAGCTCAACTGATAAGTCTCCACGTTCTAGATATGCTTTGTTTACGTCTGTAATTTCCAATTCACCACGAGGGCTTGGTTTAATATTTTTTGAAATTTCTACAACATCATTATCATAGAAATAAAGGCCGGTCACTGCATAATTGGAACGAGGATGTTCTGGTTTTTCCTCAATAGAAACAGCATTCATCTCCTCATCAAATTCCACAACACCAAATCTTTCAGGATCCTTAACTTGATATCCAAAAACAGTTGCACCTTTCTCCTTATTAGCAGCCTTCTGAAGCATTTTAGATAGACCAGGACCATAGTAAATATTATCTCCTAAAATTAGGGCGACACTGTCATTTCCAATAAATTTTTCACCGATAATGAAGGC
Organism: Streptococcus sp. 27098_8_103; assembly: GCF_041432345.1. Classification (GTDB taxonomy): domain Bacteria; phylum Bacillota; class Bacilli; order Lactobacillales; family Streptococcaceae; genus Streptococcus; species Streptococcus mitis_BV. The sequence goes on along the minus strand of NZ_JAPVZK010000011.1, from coordinate 47,072 downwards.
CTGGGCCAAACCATCTGGACTAGGTTGTTCCGCATAAGAAAGATTAATTCCCAACTCCGAACCATCTTGAAGCAGCTCTTTAAAACGAGGTAAATCATGAGGAGTAGAGATAATTAAAATATCTTTGATACCAGCTAACATGAGTGTCGATAGAGGATAATAAATCATGGGTTTATCATAAACCGGCATCAGTTGTTTGGATATAGCACGAGTCAAAGGATACAAGCGAGTTCCTGAACCTCCTGCAAGGATAATACCTTTCATAATCGAACTACCTTTCTATATTAAATTAGAATTTTTCTAATTAGTAATCAGAGACAAATGATACATTACTTAGTGAATTTAAACTAATTATTTAGTTAGTTTCTCTAAAGCTGTTTTCAAATAATATCCTGATCTTATATTATTTCCTACCTTTTGTGCATTTTCTACTAACTCTTGATATTCTTCTTCCGAAATATTATTGATTGTTTCTTGTATGTCAAACAAAGAATCAACTGTGATACCACAATTATTCTTTAAGACAAAATGAGACAAAGCAGATTCCTTCCAAACAATGATAGGGAAACCAGAAGCCAAATAAAGTGACGCTTTATGAGAATTGTTATAGCGTAGATACTCTCCAAAAAATCCACTACAAGTCTCAGAACTGTCACCATCCCAAACTAAACCAAAACTTCCTTCCAATACTGATGGAAGTTCATCTGGAAGAAATGAACCAAAGTAGGTTTCATTAGATAACTTCCTAGACTCATCAAACCCAACACCATATAAATTAAATTGTGGTTCTATAGGTAATGAGTACAGATATGCTGCTTTATCTTGTGATAAATTTCCTGCAACAATTATTGGTTGTTCTTTTCTTAAACTAGCTTTTTCTATAAAATCTGGAATTAAATAATCAAAGATTTCTAAATTAGTAATTTTTTCTCCAAGAACTCCTTTATTGACTAATACTCCTTTCATTACTTTATTATGAGCAATAATACCATTTACATAATGTAAAGAAGATCCCTCCGTAACTTTCATACGTAATTTCATTCTAAAAGGTAATGTTTCATCATTTACAAAACGTAAAGTTTCTAAATCATGAATCAGGAAATAGATTTTAATACCTTTTTTTCTAAGGGATTTTAGTAAATTACTAAATAGTAAGGAATGCTGTAATAATGGAAATTGGATAACAATCTCATCGCCTCTTTTTAAAAGTTTGAATGCTTTTGATAGTGCTTGATATTTATGTATCTGTGCCTTGAGTACATTCATTTTATACCAATCATCAACCAATACTCTTAAAGGGATATATCCCAACTCATTTAACACAGTTTCAACATCATTACGTGCTTTGTTCCCAGCATTTTTCTGATTAATATCATTTAAAAATTCTTCTTTTAAGTAGTATTTCATATTTTACCTTTCATTTTTCAAAAGATGACTTTTCTGGATAGCGTTCTTCTAATAATTTTTTGAAAAGTATAATATTTCTTTCATCAATATTAATACTATCATTCACACATAGTAGTTTTCGCTTCTTATTTCCAAAAATTTTCTTCAGCTTATCAATTTGATTTAGCTCAATTGATTCACCCATATTTTTTGAAATTGGATAAAACTCATTACTTTCAATTTGCCAGTGCTGACAAATATACTGATTCACATCCACCCCATAATTTCTGAATTGATTCCGTGACGTTCTATCCAATACCTCCGACTCGATTTTCCAAAGATGAGCTAAAGTACTCTTTTTCATTGGAACTGGAAGATGTTGATTTACATACCCCGTAGGGCCCCATGGAAGTAATAAGATATTCTTCAATATTAAAGCACCATATCTATAATTAAAAAATTTCCAAGGCGAAGACTTTAAGGCTTGCTTTTTGGGGAAATGACGATAAATCAATTCAACGTTATTATGATAAGTGTTTGTATACGAGGACCATGGAACTAAAGCATCGTAAACTGCTAAAAGCCTCGGTTTATTATTTTTGAAGAAATCTGAAGGCTTTACATCTTTTATCAAATACATGTCATCGTTAAAATAAATAAAATTTTCAGACAAGCCTTCAATTCTATGAAGATTTAACTCAATAGTCGCAGAATTAAAAGTTGGAAGATAGGATTCTGGAATAAATTCCTTATGTGATATAAATCTCAACTTTGGATGACTAAGGTTCAGCCAGCTCGGCTTTTGACCATTCGTAATTAAATAAATATTATTGACCCACGGTGCATGTCTCTCAATCATACGAAACCAATACTGAAAAATTCCATATTCTCGATAACGCTGTTCACCATCAGCGTCTGCATTTAACGATTCCTTTTGACTAGTTACTCTTTGTTTTTCCTTAATAAAGTTAGGATCATTCCCATCTACCCATAAAACAACAATATCAATTTTATCCTTCATTATCTTTGTTAAACTCTTCCTCTACAACATGTAGGGCACGTTCAATGACCACATGCATGTCGTAGTATTTGTAGTCTGCTAAACGTCCGCAGAAAATCACCTTATCATTCTGTGCTGCTTCTTCTTGATACTTAGCAAACATAGCATTGTTTCTCTCATCATTGATTGGATAATAAGGTTCATCTCCTCGTTTCCAATCTGCTGGGTACTCACGAGTAATGACCGTTTTATCTTGTGTGCCGTACTCAAAATGTTTATGCTCAATAATACGAGTATAAGGAATTTCTCGTTCTGTATAGTTTACAACTGCGTTTCCTTGATAGTTTTCTTCATCTAGAACTTCATGCTCAAAACGAAGACTACGGTATTCTAACTCACCATGTTTATAATCAAAGTATTGGTCAATCATCCCTGTAAAGACAACTTTTTCAGCAGAAGCTTCTAATTCTTGACGATTGGCAAAAAAGTCAACTCCAAGTTCTACTTCCACATCCTTCAGCATATTTTCGATAATAACATTGTACCCTCCAATTGGAATCCCTTGATAACGGTCGTTAAAATAATTATTATCAAAGGTTAAACGAACTGGTAAACGTTTAATGATAAACGGTGGAAGGTCAGTCGCAGAACGTCCCCATTGCTTTTCAGTATATCCTTTAATCAATTTTTCATAAATATCTAGACCGATCAACTTAATAGCTTGCTCTTCCAAGTTTTTAGGTTCAACGTCCTTCATATGAGCCGTTTGCTCAGCAATCTTATTTTTCACTTCTTGAGGAGTTTTTGTCCCCCACATAGCATAGAAAGTATTCATATTGAAAGGTAGATTATAAAGGCTACCCTTATAATTAGCTACAGGCGAGTTGATATAGTTGTTAAATTCAGCAAATTGATTAACATATTCCCAGACTTTCTTATTAGAAGTATGGAAGATATGTGCACCATATTTATGAACATTAACCCCTTCTACATTCTCACAGTAGATATTCCCACCAATGTGGTCACGTTTATCAATAACTTTTACTTTTTTTCCACGCTTGGTTGCTTCATAAGAAAAAATTGCTCCAGACAAACCAGCACCAACGATTAGATAATCGTACATATTACACTCCTTTATTTTTTAATAATTGTTGTTTTAACTTACTTAAATCGATTACTTTAAAAATCAAAATCAAACTAACATAAATTATTGCTCCCAGAACAGCATATAATCCCACATTAATCATCGCTGATACATTTAGGAATTGTTTTATAAATAGTAGGATACCATACATAACTCCAGATGAGATTATAATTTTGATTAATGAACCTATAATGGGCACCTCTCTCAAATAAGAACGAGTATAGAATAACTGTATCAACCATACTAGTACCTCTGTTAAAACAGATACAATTGACGCACCTATATAGCCCAGCTTTGGAAGCAAGAGAAGATTTAAGCCCACACTAACAATAGCAGGAATTGTTGTTGACAGCATAAATTCTTTATTTTTATTATGAGGTATCAAAATTTGAATCCCCATAATATTGGTCCAACCAATAAAGAACATTCTAAAAATCATAATTGCTATCGCATAACGTGCCTCTTGAAAATCTTGCCCGAGGAAAAAGGTAACAAAATCATCATTTACAATTAACATTCCTGCCATAATGGGGAAAATTACCAAATTATAAATTAGAAATGACATCTCATGCATTTTGTTAACGGCTTTATGATCCCCTGATGATAAAAGATTTGAAACTCGTGGCAACATGACACTACCTAACGAAGTCACTAGTGTTAATAAAATATTAACAAGTCTCCAAGCTTGGTCATAAATACCTACATCTCTTGCTGAAGCAAGAACCCCAAGCATAGTGCTATCTAATGTCACATAAAGCGATATAGCAATCTGAGGTAAGAATAATAAGATGACTGGCTTCAAATGCCGTTTAGCATACAGCAAATCGAAGTGTGGTTTCCCAATAAATTCTTTTGCTGGTAACCACATACTTAATTGTCCTAACAATTCAAAAGTGGTTAGTAAAAAAACATATAAATATAAATCATTTGATGATCTTATGAATAGAAAAATAGAAATAACACCAGCTAATTTCACCGTAATATTTCTTACTGTAATCTTTCGAAAATTCTCTAAACCTTGAAATAACCATGAAATATCTAAAGCTTTAGAAATCAAACTAAAACCTAAAATATAAGCCACAGGATTTTTCATAGTAGGTAAAATAAGACATAATACAACATACAGCACAAAAGAAAAAATAGCTGCCCCTAGCTGTAGAGTATAAATGCCCCAAAAATTCCTACAAATGTCTTTCTTATTACTTGAGATTTCCTTGGTAGCATAGTTAGCTACTCCTAAGCTAGCTAGCAAAAGAAAATAGGTAACAATAGAGCTGAAGAAGCTATAGGTTCCTAAAGCTTCTGATGAAAATACCCTCGTAACGTATGGAGTTGTGATGATAGGTAGTATTATGAGTAGTAACTGATAAGAAAGATTATAAGCATAATTTTTTATTATTTTCATAGTCTTACTTCTCTTTTTTCCTTATTTTGGATATCATACAAATTAGCAAAAATTGTAAACATAAAAATATTGTATCCTGGTCTTATCCAGAAAGCTTCAATCATACAGTTAATTGTAATAAGAGATAATAGGGCTAGAAATAAATATTTTTTTTGCTTATGAACTTTTTTTGAAGCAAACACATAAATCAATACTAGCAATACAACAGGAATTAATCCATAATAAAATAACATTTGGATATAAGATGAATCAACATAGTTATAACTGTGAACCGACTCGGTGGTCCCACCATAGCCAATAAACTTTACTCCAGCTTTACCAAATAAAGGTAAACCATATGTATCCAGTGCATTTTTACCTAAAAACAATCTCATACTAAACAGATTATTTAAATTCACATAGAACGAAGAAGACCATGTGAAAAAGTAGGAAACATAAAACATGAAAGTAGAAAAAATAAGAGCAAAATATGGCATTATACTGTATACTTTGAATTCTCTTTCTTTAGTATAATACATGATTATGAAAATCAAAGTTGCGGCAAGAACTGATAATGCATTTAGTCGTGCATCACAAAATTTTAGTATAAAGAATGCTAAAGATAGTCCTACAATCGTTCTGATAAATATATATTTTTCTCTAAGCAAATAACCCCAAGCAATAAATAGGTAAAAACAGTGAGAAGCAAAATCAGTTGGATAGATGAAACCAAATGAATTTCTAACTACTAAACTAGATGAGCGAATTTGAGCAAATTGTAAATTAGGTACTACTCCTAAAATTGAGAGTAGAAATATTAACAAAACAATTATACCTGATACACCCACATATGTTTTCAAAACTACATCAACATCTGCTTGATATAATAGTATAATCAACAATGAATACAGAAGAAAATTGGTACCACCTGTACGTAAAAATACTATAATACTTGTCAATATCAATAAAATACTCGATATAATATAAAATGCACTAAATTTTTTTATAAATAAAAATCTAAAAATCAATAATAAAACTACACATATTAATAAAATCACGGGAATATTAGGTAGTGTCCTATTTAACATTGTAGTCGTAATAGTATCATATCCCGTAACTATAGTTAATACAAAAATCACCAAAAGGTTCTCAAATTTAATTTTTAACATAATATCCTTTTTACTGTTAGTTTTTAAAAAATTATTTAAAAACAATCTTACGTAAGACTCGATTCATTTTTAATTTTTCAATAAACAATACTGTTCTGAATTTTTTTCTGGCAAGTAACTCTATTGTCAACCTCCTAAGCAATAAAGAAAAGTTCTTGTTCTTTATTAAAACACCATAAGAACCAATGATTTGATAAGTTTCTCCTGAAAAAATGTCATCAAATTGTTCATTTTCAATAATGCTTCTTAATAATCTTACCCTATTTTTTTTTGTATCTTCTAAATTAGCAATTTGAAAGGCAGAACTTACAATAATCTTCGTTTTTATCTCTTTCAACAAAGAATAATCTTCTATATGAAATTTTTTCAATAGTTGTTTCAACTCCGCAAGCTCATTTAGTTGAATTTCAATTCTAACTGGGTTAAATACTGTTAAAGCAGAACCACTTCTACCAGCTATATAATTGTATAGACAAGGTTCAATAAATCGGATAGTTTCTAAGTGCTTGTATACTTGAAAATTAAATAAAGTATCTTCCCCAATGGTTTTTTTTGGAAACTCAATACCGTGCTCTAAAATGAAATCTTTTTTATAAACTCTTGACCAAACATTGTACATCATATCTGTCCTAAAGAAATCTACAAAATTATTAATAAAATCTTCATGAGTTAATATTCCTATTTTACTATATCTATGTGCGCGACAAGATATTGCGACCATATTTTTTTCTTTTACTTCATTAAAACCAAAGCATAAAACATCCCAATTATCATTTATATATGGAGCAAGCTCTATAAAAAAAGACTCTGTCAAATAGTCATCTGGATCTACAAAATATAAAAATTTCCCATTTGATAGAGCTATACCAAGGTTCCTAGCTGCTGCCACTCCACTATTTTTTATATGTTTCACCTGAATATTAGGGAAGTGAGATTTGAAGTCATCACATATTCTTCCACTTGTATCAGTCGATCCATCATTAACCAATATAATTTCATAGTCTATTAAAGTATTTTGTTTAAGTATAGAATTCAAACATCTTCTTAGGTAAGCTTCAACATTATAAACAGGTATTATAATACTTAACGTTACATTGTTCATCGATTTTTCATCCTTATCTTATGAAGTATGAATTCAAAAGTCCATTTTTCTTTCTTAAATTTTTTCTGAATAACCCTCTTTATATGTTCCCAGTAAATTTTGTTTTGAGTCGCACTTTTGATTTCTTCAACTGATAATTTATTACCATTAACTAAACGGTTCGGAACAACATAAAATTGTTTATTTTCTACAACTTCAGGACATTCAATATTTCTTTTTTGGAAATGAACATATAGAGGTTGAGTTGTCACTATATTTCCTTTTTTTAACTCTATCGATTCTAGACCTTTTAAGTCTGTCCAATAATAATATCTTTGTACTTTTTTCTCACCATTACATCTAAAAGAAAAACAAGAAATATCTAAATCATGAAAGCAAGTTACTTGTAATTGATTCATTCGAGAGAGTTCAAAAAGTTTCTGAACTCCCTCTTGCTCATCAAAAATAAAATTTTTACTACTGGTATAAACATTTTGGTAGTCCAATCGATAACTCATACCAACGCCCGTTTTAAAAATAGTGTTTACCTCTTTTATATTTTTGTATATCTGAAGGTGACCTAAAAGTCCATATCTATCATATTCTTTTGTGAAAAACTCATAATCTTCTAAAAATTGATAAATATCTCCTAATAAGATATCCGTATCACAAAAACCCCAATAATCATACCCAATTAGCTCATTTTCAAAAATCAATCCATAAGCTGGTTTATAATCACATAGCTTATAAGGATCATCTAGCGAAATTTCAAAGTTAAATTTTGATTGAATTTTCTTTTTTAAATCAGAAAAGGTCACTCTATTAAAATGTATATTTCTTGCATTTAATAAAGAGAACTGCTCAACTGGCTGATCCGTAAAGATTTCAAAATCAATATTCTTATTTCTTCTTGCTGTCATTAAAAAATAAGGGAAAAATTTTGGAAATTCTCCAAAGTACGGGATAATGATTTTTATTTTTTTCATTTATTTGAATCATCCTTATTTTAAATTTTTATATAATTATGAAAGATTTTTTAAAATATCATATTAACAAATTTCAGAGATTTATTTGAATAAATAAAATTGTTTTGTTATTTTCTAAAGAAATTTTTAACATTAAAATTTAGAGCTTAGCACTAGTTTTAGTAGTTCCTTTATGTATATTGAAAATCTATATTATAATTAATTTTTAAAGAGTTTCAACTAAGACCTTTTTTTTAAAATCTTAGCAGGTACACCACCAATAATAACATTGTCTGGGAAATGTTTCGTTACTACTGAGTTAGCAGCTACAATACAACCCGATCCTATACTAGAACCATCTAAGAATACTGCACCCGCCCCAATCCAGCAATTATTTCCAACAGAAATTCCTTTTCTATTGACACCTTGTTCTCTAATTAACTTATCAGCATCATCGTAATTATGATTTTCTGAGTGGAATCGTACATTTTGGCCCGCAATAACATCATTTCCAATAGTTATTCCTCCTGCTGCTCCAAATAAACAAAATTCTGAGAAAGAAGAATTTTTTCCAATTCTTAAACCTTTACCCATATTTTTTATTGAACCAGTTCCTATAATCTGGGAATAATCTCCTATTTTCACATTATTCGCAAGTTGAATACCATTTTCCGATAGCGCATCTATCATTACATAATGACCAATTCTTACATTATTCCCAATATATAATTTATGTTTGGCAGAAATGGATACACCTTTACCTATAAAAAAACGACTTCCTCTTTTTCCAAATCCTATACTACGAATTACACCATTTATTAAACCTAAACTATAAATAATTCCTTTTTTCATGACGTAATTTATTGGGACATCTGGGTGAATATCAATATCTCTTCCAGTGATTATTTTAACTATTCTTTTTATATTCATTTATTATTCTTTCATAAAATCTTTTTACTTCAATCATATGTTCTTCCATGGTATTTATAATTTGTTCTTCATATTCTGTACTTTGTATTTTGTATAATAAATCTTGTTTATCTCGAAATACATATGATTTTGAAAGCAAATCTTTAGATCCCACATTCTCACTAACAAACACCTTCACACCATAGGATAACGCTTCTATCGTAATCAGACCAAATGTTTCTTTCCATTTACTAGGTACGATAAGAATATCTATATCAGAGTAAATCGTATCAATATTTTTTTTTGTAAAATATCCATTTTGTTGAATATAGGTAGGACACTCTCTATTAGGTAAATGACCATAGGTTTTAACTTCATAATTTTCTTTATCAATATCATTTACAAAATCAATAAAATCAAAATAACCTTTATAATCTTCATCTGGACCAATATAAGCTATTACACTTTTATTGCGCTTTTTTCTATGTACATTTCGTTTTCGAATATTACTATTAGAAATAGAAATGATTGCTTCTGCTTGAGGAAGCACCCCGTTTTTTATATAAACATCCCTTGCTACACTACTATTAAATAGATAAGCATCAATTAAATTAAAGATTTCATTATAATATGAACGGATATCTCTATAATTAATAAGCTCTGTTTTCTCAGAAACTTCTATACTGCTCTTAGATTTTAGATTTTTTCTTAACACTTTCAATGCTCTCCTAATTGTCGGATAAAAGGGAACTTGAAAAAAACGAAGTTTCTTCACACTGAGAGCATTTGAAGACATTATATTCCAAGATGTATTAGTATTGTTTTCACTATAATCTACTCCGTTAAAGAAAAAATTTGGTACTGGTGCCAATCCATAATAGTCATGACTAGTAAAAAATATCTTTATACCTAATTCATGGGCAGATTCAAAAAATTCTTTATGTATTCCCATTAATGAGTGTACATGAATTATATCTGGATTAATTTTTTTTAGAAAATTATAATAGACCCTTTTATCACATTTCTTCATAAATTCATCCGGCTCAGTAAAACCTCCGAATAATGCTAATGGCAAACTATTTATTAACTCGTAGCACTCAAAACCTCTTGATTTTGCAGATTCTATAACTAAATCATATGAAAAAATTTTAATTCTACCTGGATACAGTGCTATTACTTCATACCCTGATTCAACCTGCTGATTCATCAAATCTTCTGCATATTTAACAAGTCCACCTGTACGTGATGGCTGAAAACCTAAAGTATAATGTAAAATTTTCATTTAATAAATACTTCCTCATAATTCGACACAATCTTTTCCCATGTGAAAGCTGAGAGGATTCTCTTGCTTGAGTTAAAATCCAAGTCAGCTATCGTTGCCTGATCAAATTCTTCTACTTCCTCAATGACGCTTGCCAACTCATCTTTTTTCCAATAAATAGCCCCGTCTTCACCAACCTCACGGTTAAAACCAACATCTAGCAACAAATTCAGTTTTGTTGATGCTAGAGCTTCTAGTAGAGAAGGGTTTGTCCCCCCAACCTCATGCCCATGGAAATAGGCAAAAGCATTTTCACGAATGTACTTGAGCAACTCTTGGTCATAGACTGTACCGACAAATTTGACCCTAGGATCTTTATCAAAACCAGTATCCTGTAACAACTGATCGTAAAATTTATTCTGCTCCACATTTGTGATGAGGACAAAGTCCTTCTTGGACTTGGACTTGATAAATTCACGAATCATGGTTTCGTAGTTGTTTTCAGGGACGAATCGTCCCACCACTAGATAATAACCATTTTCGTTAATTCCTTTTTCCTGATACCAGTTCCGAACCTTTGTGTCTTCTGCTTTCAGATTTGAAGGAGCAGTATCAGTACCATAGGCAATATAGGTGGTCTCTGGTTGATACTGTTTATAGTCCTCCTGAATATATTGTTCAATATTTTTGCTATCGCATACCAGTAAATCAGCATGCTTGACCATGAGTTTCTCTGAAAATTTCCAGTACTTACGAACTGGCATGCTCCACTTTGCTCGCAACCATTCATGGCCATCTGGATTCACAAGCAAGGTGCCCCCAATAGCTCGAATTTTTCTCTTAATTCTTGAAATAAAAGGACCAATACGACAAGCCAGAATGTAAAAAATGGGAGCTTCGTCCTTGTTTTCCTTAGCCAATTCAATAGCCTTGTTGACTGCTGCAATATCGTAAGCGATGGCGCGGGCTGGTCCGATATTGGGCACATCAACATTGAAACAAATGGCTCCATTATGCTCAAACCGGTCTTCCGTGATACCAGACTTGGCTGAATTTTCACGCATACAAGCAACATAATATTGTATGTTGCTGTCTTTTTGGTATTCGGTTAATTTTTCCACAAAGGTTTCAAACCCTCCATATTTGGCAGGAATCCCTTTTGAACCAATGATATAAACTGCTTTTCTCATATCACTCCTACTTTATTTTATAATAAAACAAAAATTATTTCGCTCCATCTTTCATTACTACAACTTTTATTGTCTTCAGTAAAATCTCAATATCTTTCCAAATTGTCCAGCCATCTAAATAAGTAACATCTAATTTTACTACATCATCGAAGTTTGTAATATTACTTCTACCACTAATCTGCCAAAGGCCTGTAATTCCAGGTTTAAAACTGAGACGACGTTTTTGTTCGGGTGTATACTTCATATACTCATCTAAGGTTGGTGGTCTAGTACCAACTAAACTCATATCGCCTTTTAGAACATTCCAAAATTGTGGCAATTCATCTAGACTCGTCTTTCTAATAAAGTACCCTATCTTTGTCACACGTGGATCATTTTCAATCTTAAACATCCCACCCTGCATCTGGTTCTGACTCATCAAATCCTTCTTGATTTCCTCTGCATCTACTCTCATAGAACGGAATTTATAAAATTTAAATATACGTCCATTTCTACCAACCCTATCCTGGGCAAAAATAGCAGGACCTCCATCTTTTTTTATCAAAGGAACAAGAAAAATAGACACTATACCACAAATCACTAGACCAAATAAGGATCCGATTATATCTATCATTCGTTTTAAAGCAACATCACTAGAACGATAAAAGGTTGTTGAAAAATTAACCACACTAGAATTCCCAAAACGTTGAATCGCTTTTTCACTATTGGTTACAAATTCTAAAGCCGCAATATTAACAGCTACTGGCAAGCCCATCATTTCAAATTGAGAAACAAAATCTGCAATTAAAAAATTTTCACTTGGAAGATTAATCACCACTTGATCTACTACTGATCTCGTAGCATAGGTTACTAAGTTATCCAACGTAACGATTGTCAAATTAGAAGACTCAAAATGCTCATCATCCACAATACAAACAGCTGAAACATAGCCATACTCATAACTAGACAGTTGCTTTAGTACTCTCTCAACTCGTGCACGTGTGGTCACTAGCAAGATACGCTGAGTATATTTTTTTTGAAGTGATAGATATTTCCAAATCTTACGAATCCAAATATTGACAATCATTAGCATAATTGAATTTATAGTCACAATGCATAATAGATTAGCTAATGATAAATATGGTATATTTGGTTCTAAAATAGGAAAAACTATACAGGATAAGAAAATATAAACCAGTATATATTTTAACGTTTGTATACATTCCTCTGCAAGGGTCCGGTATTTGAAATTTTTACTATATGCACTAATGTAGTAAGAAATAGTGTGAACCACCATCAGGAATACCAGAAGTTCATGACTAGCTAATACAAACGATAACAGATAAATTGGAAACAGTTGTATTATGAGAATCTCTAGTTTTCGAATATTTGATACTTCTCTCAAAACTACCTCCTAGGTAACTCTACCTACTTCTTTTTCCCATAATTTCCATAGGAACCATAGGCTCCATAACCACCATAAGCTCCATATTTTTCAACTTCGGTGTTGAATTTATTTAGAACCACACCTAAAAAAGGAGTTCCTGTTTGTTCTAACTGTTCCTTTGCCTTTAAGATATCACGTCGTTTTGTCTCTCCAGCTGCCGTAACCAAGATAGAAGCGTCACATTTTTGTGTAATGATAGCGGCGTCAATAACCATCCCAATCGGTGCAGTATCCACAATGACATAGTCAAAATACTTACGCAAGGTATCAATCATGGTATGGAAATTTTCACTCTGCAGGAGGGCCGTTGGGTTAGGTGATATCGGTCCTGCCTGAATAACAAATAGGTTATCAATATTGGTATCACAGAGACCATTTGAAAGATCAGTAGTTCCAGCTAAGAAGTCAGTTAACCCAGTAATTTTTTCCCTTGACTTGAAGACACCAGACATAACTGAATTACGGATATCCGCATCAACTAGCAATGTTTTATAGCCTGCACGCGCGAAAGCCCAGGCGATATTAGTTGACGTTGTCGATTTTCCTTCACCAGGTTTGACAGATGAAATAGCAAGAACTTTTAAATTATCACCACTCAATTGAATATTGGTACGCAAAGCATTATAGTGTTCTTCAGCTTTTTTAGCAAAATCTAAACGCTTTTTTGAGATTTCTAATGTTGGCATGTTTTCTCCCTTACTTTAACTTATCCAAATCTGGAACAATTCCTAAAAGTGCAACCTGCATGACTTCTTCGACATCTTCTGGTCGTTTGACACGATCGTCCAATAATTCAAGCAATACGACTGCAACAACCATCACTGCTCCACCTACTAGGAAAGCAAGTGCAGTATTTCGACGAATATTAGGTGAGGATGGTGTTATTGCTGGTCTAGCTTCCTCTAATGTTGTTACATCAGATACACGAGTTACCTTAATGATTTTTTCAGCTGCCACTTCACGAAGAGCATTTGCGATACGACTTGCTTCTTCTGGTTGATCATCCTTAACAACGATCGATACGATACGAGTATCTACCGGTACTGTCACCTGAATTTTCTTAGTTAGTTCTTTAACTGTTTTCTCTAATTTAAGATTTGAAATGACTTTTTCCAGTACATCTTGCGAAAGGATAATTTCCTTATAGTCTTTTACAAGATAGGTACCTGCCTGCAAATCCTGATTCGTCAACCCTGTATTTTCAGATTGATTGCGACTAACAACATAGATTCGTGTTGTACTAGCATATTCCGGTTTCAACACAAAACTACTCAAGCCAAATGCAAGTAACGCTGTCACAACCGCAGTTAGTATGATAGCGAGTTTCTTCTTCCAAAGGATTTTAAATAATTGAACAACATCAATTCCGATTTCTTTATTTTCTTTCATGTCAACTCCTAAATAATTTGATCTGCCAAGATAAAGCGAGGATTTTCGATAAATAATTCTCTCGCCTTTCTTTCACCGTATTGTTTTGAGACGATCTCATAAGCTTCTTTCATGTAAGGCGGTCTTTGGTCTAAATTGTGCATATCGCTCGCCACAAAATGTACCAAATCACGCTCTAGGAAATAGCGAGCTCGTTTCTTCATAAATTTATATTTATCCCCAAATAACTTTGGTTTTAAAATACTTGAGCTATTGATTTGAGTGTAGCAGCCCATGTCAATCAACTCTTTTACCCGTTTTTCGTTATTTTCTAATTCATGGTAACGTTCAATGTGGGCAACTACAGGCGTTATCCCAAGCATGAGAACATTGCTCAAGGCAGTATGGATTTCCCTGTAAGGGGTAGCCATACTAAACTCAATGAGAGCATAGCGTGTCCCATTGAGACTTGGAATCACCTGTTTTTCTAACTTCTCAAGCACATCATGGGTATAATAAATCTCTGCTCCATAGAGAATGGTCAAATCTGGAGCCACTTCCTTGGCTAACTCCTTCACTTCTTGGAAGTTTGTCTCTATCGTCTCCTCAGGAGTTTCAAACATTCCTTTTCGTCTATGCGATGTCGATACAATAGTCCTTACACCTTGTCTATAGGCTTCTGTCAAAAGCGCCTTGCTTTCTTGCTTAGTTTTCGGACCATCATCCACACCAAATACGATATGCGAATGAATATCAATCATTTTGTCTTATTTTCCTTCCATCACATCATTGATTGCAGCCTTGACTGACTCTAAACTGCTGTCACTAATTTCCATCATGTAGAGGCTACTCTCAGGCATGGCATAGGATGGTAAATCCATACGCCCTGTTCCTTTAAGATCTTGCGAATTGATCTTATACGTTCCACCACTCTCAAGTTGGGCATTAACCAGGTTCATCATGGTTTCAAGTGGCATATTGGTTTGAATCGAATCTTGCAGCCCTTTTATAATACTGTCATAATTTTTCAAAGCTTCCGTAGAGGTTAATTTTTGCAGAATTGCAACAATGACCTTTTGCTGGTTACGGCCACGATCCCGATCACCATCTGCCAAAGAATAGCGCTCACGCACAAAGCCAAGAGCTTGCTCCGAATCAAGATGAACATTCCCTACAGGAAAATGAAACTTACCATGCAATGATGTAAAATCCTGATCATTATGAACATCAACCCCACCAAGGAGATCTATCAACTTCAAGAAAGAAGTGAAATTCAAACGAGCATAATAGTTCAAGTCAATACCGTAGAGATTTTCCAGGGTATGAATTGAAGCATCTACCCCATAAATCCCCGCATGGGTCAACTTATCTTTTTGGTTGTTGCCACCATCTGCAATTGGAACATAGGAATCACGAGGTGTCGTTGTCAAGAGAATCTTTTTCGTTTCACGATTCACTGTCATAATGATATTGACATCCGAACGAGAAACTGAGCTAATTGGACCGTAAGTATCAATTCCGCTGATATAAACGTTGAAACTGTCACCTTTGACATCTTTTGGAGTTTCAACCGTCTTGGTTAATTCTTTGGTATAGATTTTCTTAATTTTCGAAGCATAGTCAGGATATTCCGATTCGATAATGTTTTCAAAGACACTGTTTAGAATGATTGCCTTTGTATCACCGGCTAGCAAGCTCTTATAGGCCGCAAGATAGGAGCTACTTTCTTCGACAGTCAATTCCTTATTTTGACTAGCCTTCAGATCATTCATCAACTGTTGGATATTATCCTTATCCGTCCCAGTAGGCCCCATTACACTGGTTACCTGACTGATATTATCAATTGGACTATCTGCTAACACCGCAACACTCATCGAATAATTCGAGTAATTCGATGTCGCATTCAGGCGACTGGTAAATCCAATGAACTGCCCTACGGCAAAGAGAGAAGTACCAGTGATTAACACACCAAGTAGTAATAAAATCAACGTTAGATTTTGAACTTTCTTTGACCGAATTAAAAAGAAGCACAAGATAGCTAAGGCTACAATTAAGACAGTGACCACTATATTGAGATATCGGAAGGCTAGCATATTGTACTTGAAAATCAAAAACAACAAAAAGACTGCTAGTAATGCATAGATAGCTAGCAACCCCCAACTAATCAATATTTTTGTTTTACCCTGACGAGCTCGCTTCGAAGATCTACTCACGATATACCTCTATTATCAATTTTTATTTCATTTTATTATATCATAAAAAAATACACTTGTGAGATAAATCCGCTTAGGTAAGGCGTTTTCATCTTCTTTCCGAAACATTCTTTTTGATTTGCAAACAATTACATCAATAAATTTACTATATAGATGTTAAAACGAGGCCCCTTACGGAACCTCGCTCATCTTTATTTAACATGATTTTCTGCTTCTTTTTGGGCTTTTTCGATTGCTTTTTTGCTTTCTTGCTCCCATTTAGTCTTAGCTTCTTCAAACTGTTTGGTTGTCACAGTATCTTTTTGCAGTTTCATGTACTTGTAGTTATTACCGTCACCCTTGATGCCGACCAGTGAATATCCTCTTGTAAATGGCGTTACTTTGGTTACAGATGCTGTACCACCACTTGACATGGCTGACATAATCAGAGAATTGTCAATCATCCAAGCCTGTGCTTCAGCATATTTTTCATAGCGTTTGGCTACATCTTTATTTTCACTATCTGCATCTTTGAGCATCTTGGTGTAAGTATCAAGCCCCAAGCTAGCAATCTTAGCTTTATCTTCTTGAGCATCTAAACCAAAAATCTTGAGGTAGAACCCATCCTCAGCATTGAAAGGATTAAGATAAGTTGACGGATCTTGGTAGTCACCTACCCAACCATCAAAGTTCAAATCATAGTCACGATCAGCTGGTGTTGGCGCTAAAAAGGCTACATTATTAAAATCATCCGTTGAAAGTTGTTGAACATCAATGACAATGTTATCAGCACCCAAAACTGACTCAAGGGTCTGCTTAACAGAGTTCATGCCTGTCACAGCATTTTTACTTGTCTGATCAACGGCTACATCCAAGTGAATAGGGAAAGTCACACCTTGACTTGCCAATTCTTTTTTAGCTTCCGCAAATTTTGCTTGGGCTTTTTCTTTGTTGAAATAGGCATCCTGAGCATCTGCCAAGTTAATACCTGACCATTCTGTGCCATAGTTGACCAATTTAGAAGCGACTACTTCTCCAAAGGTCTTGTCTCCAACTTGGACAAATGTAGGAGGCACTATGGTGTTACGAAGAGTCTTGCTAGCTGCTTCTTCCCCATTTGACTGAGCAGAATAGGCTGTGCGGTCCAAGGCAAAGTTCACCGCTTGGCGGAAGTTTTTGTTCAAGGCAGCTGTCTCAGTTGACTTCTTCTGCTCATCTGTCGTTTTAGCAGTGTGATTGTAGGCCTTACGATTGACGTTGAAATTGAAATACCAAGAAGTCTTGTCCTGCAAGCTATAGACGATATTATCCTTATATTTCTCCTTGGTCTTAGCAAAGTTAGAACTATTTGGATAAACCCCAGCGATAGAGTAGGCTCCACTTTCAAAGTTACGGATGGTCAATTCTTGGTCTGAACCATCAAAGTAAGCCAATTTTACGTGTTCAATCGATACTTTGTCATGATCATAGTAATGCGGATTTTTCACATACTCGATCGATGATTTTGATGTGAAATCTTTTAACAAATAAGGTCCACTGTAGAGAATGCTATCTGGAGATAGGGTACCAAAATCTTTCCCTTTTGAGTTTAAAAACTCTTCATTCACTGGGAAAAGAATACTGTTGGTTGTTTTTGAGTTCCAGTAAGGTTCTGGGCGTGCCAAAGTATACTCAACAGTATGGTCGTCAATGGCCTTCACCCCAACCTTAGAAAAGTCAGAATCCGCTCCTGTAATATAATCATTCAAGCCCTTGATTGAGTTTTGAATCAAGTCAATAGCCTGGGATTTATTATCCACTGCGTACTTGATACCTGTCACAAAATCTTGTGCCTTGACTGGGGCGTACTCTTCACCGTCAGCCATGAACCATTTGGCATCTTTTCTCAGTTTGTAGGTATAAGTCAGACCGTCGCTTGAAACAGACCAGTCTTCTGCCAAAGATGGAACTAGGTTTCCGTGATTGTCATTTTCAAGCAAACCATCAACTAGGTTAGTAATAATAGCTGTATTATCAGCGTAGTAGTCTAATAAATAGTTAAATGTAGTTGGATTTCCACTAAAGGTTGATGAGTAAGTTTTTGTATCTGAACCTGATTGCCCGCAAGCAGTTAAAAGCAAGGCAGCCGCAAAAGTCAGACCTGCACTAAGGATACGCTTTTTTGTATTCATCTTCTTTCTCCTTTATGTTAGTTTTTGTAACATAAGTTTATTTTACCAAAATAGTGGGAATTTGTAAAGTTAATTGAATTTTGAGAATGAAAGTTTATAAATCTTAGCCATAAAAAAACAAAGGATTTCTGCCTTTCATACAGTCCTCCCTTGTTTTTATACGATTTCATTTTTAAATTTTTCTGTAAAAAAGGTTTATAGTAATTCCACACAGAAAGCATCCCATGGAGCTAAGATTTGTTTTTCAAAGACTTCCTGAGCCGTGGTATTTTCAATCAAGACAGATTTGACGTTTCCTTCTACGGTCAAGTCTTGCTCTTCATTGGACAAGTTAGCGACGACTAGGAAGCGACGGTCACCATCTTTACGGATATAAGCAAAGACCTTATCAGCAGTTTCAAGCAATTCAAATTCAGCTCGAATCAGCCAGCTATTCTCCTTACGGATTTGAACCAGTTTCTGATAGGTATAGAAAATAGAATCTGGATTTGCCAGTGCTTCTTGAACGTTGATTGCTTTATAATTTGGATTCACTGCCAACCAAGGTTGACCTGTTGAGAAACCAGCGTTTTTGCTCTCGTCCCATTGCATAGGCGTACGGGCATTATCACGTCCAATGACACGAATACTGTCCATGATTTCTTCCATCGGAACGCCTTTTTCAATAGCCTCACGCGCATAGTTGAGGGATTCAATATCTTCTACTTGATCCAGTGTTTCAAACGGATAGTTGGTCATCCCAATTTCCTCACCTTGGTAAATATAAGGTGTCCCTCTCATGAGATGAAGTAAAATTGCAAATGCTTTGGCAGATTTTTCGCGATATTCTTGGTCATTTCCCCAGATTGAGACGATACGAGGGAGGTCATGATTGTTCCAAAAGAGTGAATTCCAGCCATCCTCAACGCCTAACTCTGTCTGCCATTTGTTGAAGATTTCTTTTAACTTAGGAATATTCAGTTCTTTTTGATAGTGCCACTTAGGCTGACCTTCCTGATACTGAAGACCGATATGTTCAAACTGGAAGACCATAGACAATTCTTGCCCCTTTGGATCCGAGTAGAGCTTGGCAATCTCTGGCGTTGCTCCCCATGTTTCCCCTACTGTCAAGAGATCCTGATCTCCAAAGGTCGCCTGATTCATCTCCTTGAGATAAGGGTGGAGCATAGGACCATTATTGACTACTTTCTCATCAGGAATTTTCCCAATCATGTCAATGACATCCATGCGGAAACCACCAATGCCTTTATCAATCCAGAAGTTCATCATCTCATAAATTTTCTGACGAAGTTTTTCATTTTCCCAGTTAAGATCCGGCTGTTTCTTACTGAAAAAGTGGAGATAGTATTGACCTGACTTTTCATCATATTCCCAAGCAGATCCACTAAAGATAGAATCTAGGTCGTTGGGTTCATCGCGCCAGATATAGTAGTCTCGCTCAGGGCTGTCAGGATTTTCACAGGCCTCGACAAACCATGCATGTTCATCTGAGGTATGATTGACCACCAAGTCCATGATGATACGAATATCACGCTTCTTAGCTTCCGCAATCAGTTGGTCCATATCCTCCATGGTTCCAAAAATCGTTGCAATCGCTTGATAATCAGCAATATCATAGCCATTATCATCCATAGGGCTGTCATAAACTGGAGAAAGCCAAATCGCTGTAATTCCTAACTTGGCTAGATAGTCTAACTTACTGGTAATTCCTGGCAAATCGCCAATTCCATCTCCGTTGCTATCCATAAAGCTCTTAGGATAAACTTGATAGACTACGGCATTGTGCCACCATTTTTCTTGCATCTTCTTACCTCATTATTTTAATAATCTACAGTCTATGATAGCGCTTTTCAGATATTTGTGCAAGCGTTTGCCTAATCTTTTTGATTCCTTTTTTAACTCCATAGTTTCCTAACTTCCAATTTTTTATTATAATAGAGATCAGAGGTAAAAAAATGAAAAAACAAGCTTTTAGTTCTGAACAATATTTGAATCTACAGCGCGACCATATTTTGGAGCGCATTAACCAATTTGATGGCAAGCTCTACTTGGAGTTTGGTGGCAAAATGTTAGAAGATTTCCACGCTGCTCGTGTTCTTCCTGGTTATGAGCCTGACAACAAAATCAAGCTCTTGCAAGAATTGAAAGAGCAAGTCGAGGTCGTGATTGCTATTAATGCAAGTAATATCGAGCATTCCAAAGCACGTGGTGACTTGGGCATTTCTTATGACCAAGAAGTTCTTCGTTTGATTGATAAATTCAATGAATTAGGGATTTTTGTTGGCTCCGTTGTCATCACACAGTACGCTGGTCAACCAGCTGCAGATGCCTTCCGCAACCAGCTTGAGAAAAACGGAATTTATTCTTATCTTCATTATCCAATCAAAGGATATCCGACGGATATGGATCATATCATTTCTCCAGAAGGAATGGGAAAAAATGACTACATCAAAACTAGTCGCAACTTGATTGTCGTAACTGCTCCTGGACCTGGTTCTGGAAAATTGGCAACTTGTATGTCAAATATGTACCATGACCAAATCAATGGTATCAAGTCTGGCTACGCTAAATTTGAAACCTTCCCAGTTTGGAATCTTCCCCTTCATCACCCAGTCAATTTGGCCTACGAGGCTGCTACAGCTGACCTTGATGATGTCAACATGATTGACCCTTTCCATCTCCAAACCTATGGAGAAACCACTGTCAACTACAACCGTGATATCGAAATCTTCCCAGTGCTCAAGCGCATGTTAGAACGCATTCTAGGTGAATCTCCGTACGCTTCACCGACAGATATGGGGGTCAACATGGTTGGTTTCGCTATTACAGATGATGAAGCTGCTGTCGAAGCTTCTAAACAAGAAATCATCCGCCGCTGCTATCAAACGGTCCTTGATTTTAAAGCCGAAAAAGTTGGCGAAGCAGCTGTCAAGAAAATCGAGTTGCTTATGAATGACCTCGGCATCACACCTGCAGACCGTAAGGTTGCTGTTGCTGCACGCCAAAAAGCTGAAGAAACTGGCGGACCAGCCCTAGCCCTTGAATTGCCAAGCGGAGAAATTGTCACTGGTAAGAACTCAGAACTCTTTGGTCCTACAGCAGCTGCTCTTATCAACGCCATCAAGAAATCAGCTGATATTGCCAAGGAAGTAAAACTAATCGAGCCTGAAGTTGTTAAGCCAATCCAAGGTCTTAAAATCGATCATCTCGGTAGCCGCAATCCACGCCTTCATTCAAATGAAATCCTGATTGCACTTGCTATCACAGCTACAGAAAATCCTGATGCTGCTCGTGCTATGGAAGAACTTGGCAACCTCAAAGGAAGCGAAGCGCACTCAACTATCATCTTAACCGATGAAGACAAGAATGTCCTTCGTAAACTGGGTATCAACGTAACCTTTGACCCTTACTACCAATACGACCGCTTGTATCGTAAATAAAGATTTCAACCTCTCCACTCTCGGAGAGGTTTTCTCTCTGTCTCAGGAGCCGGCTTTATGTTATAATGAAAGAAGAAAACTGAAAGGATTTACCATGTCAAAAGAAGTTATTGTTGAAAGTTTTGAACTTGACCACACCATTGTTAAAGCACCCTATGTTCGCTTAATCGGGGAAGAAACAGGGCCAAAGGGAGACATCATCTCCAATTATGATATTCGCTTAGTGCAACCCAATGAAGACTCTATCCCTACTGCTGGCCTTCACACTATCGAGCACCTCTTGGCAAAACTCATCCGTACCCGCATTGACGGCATGATTGACTGTTCACCATTTGGGTGCCGTACAGGCTTCCACATGATTATGTGGGGACGTCATACTAGCGCTGAGATTGCAGCAGTTATCAAGGATTCGCTCAAGGAAATCGCTGAGACTACTACTTGGGAAGACGTCCCTGGAACAACCATCGAATCTTGCGGAAACTATAAGGACCACAGCCTCTTTTCTGCTAAAGAATGGGCAAAACTCATCCTAGAACAAGGGATTTCAGATGATGCCTTTGAACGCCATGTCATCTAAACACAAAAAAAGGAACCAGTTTTTTTTCAGCTGGTTCCTTCTTTTTTATGCTCAAAATTCTGTCTTAAGCTTTCTCACGAATAACCAAACCACCGTCTTCCATATCTGCTTCTAGGTGTTTGGCATCTAGGTGATCCAAGTGGAAGTCTGTGACTTTGTCACGGATTTGTTGTTCAACCACACGACGGAGTGGACGAACACCCATGACTTCATCGTAGCCTTCTTCTGTGATATAGTCTTTAGCTGCTTGACTGACTACCAAATCAATGTCTTTCTTAGCCAAGGTTTGGTTAACTTCAGCCAACATCAAATCTACAATCTTAGAAAGATCGTCCTTCGTCAAGTGTGAGAATTCGATGACAGCATTGAAACGGTTAAGGAATTCTGGACGGAAGTAAGGTTTCAAACGATCCATCAATTCTGGTTTGTCCGCATCTTCTGTCAAGTTGGCTTCATAGCCAAATCCAGCATTTGAGGTCGCAATAATGACAGTGTTCTTGAAGTTTACTGTATTTCCTTGACCATCTGTCAAACGACCATCATCCAAAACTTGAAGGAGAAGGGTGATGACTTGAGGGTCAGCCTTTTCAATCTCGTCCAAGAGAATGATAGAATAAGGATTGCGACGCACACGTTCTGTTAAGGTATTGCTATTGTCATCATAACCCACATATCCTGCTGTTGTACCAATTAGCTTAGAAACGGCTGTGCGGTCACTGTATTCAGACATATCCAAACGAATGATTGCGTCCTTGGTTCCAAACATATCTAGCGCCAATTGTTTAGCAAGTTCAGTCTTACCAACCCCAGTTGGACCTACAAAGAGGAAGCTACCGATTGGACGGTTACCTTCATCAAAACCAGCACGGTTACGACGGATGGCACGAGCTACAGCTTCAACTGCCTTATCTTGACCGATTACCTTATCTTGCAAACGATGACCCATATCTTTCAAACGTTCGATGTCCGTAGCCCCCATTTGTGACACTGGGATACCCGTCATTCGTTCCACAGATTCAGCCACATCGTTGACACTTGCAGTCACCTTCATATCTTCTGTGTGGTTTTCGATTTTCTTTTCTAATTCTGCAATGCGTGTTTTATAGTTTAGAGCTGCTTCAAAATCTTCTGCCTCAACAGCTTTTTCTTGCTTGTCTTTTTCTACCTCAATTTCACGTTCAACAGCATGAACATCTGTTACTGGATGCTGAGCTGCCAAGTGAGCCGCCGTTACATCGACAAGGTCGATAGCCTTATCTGGCAAGCTACGTTGAGGAATATACTGAACAGAATAATCCACTGCTGCTTTCAAGACTTCATCTGGCAAAATGACATTGTGGTGTTGTTGATAGAGATCACGAATTCCTTGAAGGATTTTAAAGGTATCCTCTGCCGAAGGAGCATTGACCTTGACTTCGTTGAAACGACGAGCAAGAGCTGCATTCTTCAAAATAGTGTTACGATATTCGTCTTGAGTTGTCGCTCCAATAACGGTCAATTCACCACGGGAGAGGGCTGGCTTGAGAATATCCGCGAGCCCCTTAGAACCACTGTCTCCACCAGTGCTACCAGCACCAAGGATTTGGTGAATTTCATCAAAGAAGAGGATAATATTCCCTGCTTCTTTGACCTCATTGACTAAGTTTTGAACGTTTTCTTCAAAACTACCACGGTATTGAGTCCCAGCCTCAAGGCCTGAGATATCAATGGAAATAATTTCCTTATTCTTAATAGCAGCTGGAACATCACCATTCACAATAGCTTGTGCTAAACCTTCGACAACTGCTGTCTTACCAACACCTGCGTCTCCAACCAAAACAGGATTGTTTTTGGTACGACGTGAGAGGATTTCAGATGTTTCTTGAATTTCCTTGTTTCGTCCGATAACAGGATCCAGCTTGCCCTCACGAGCTTCTGCAGTCAAGTTTCGACCTAGTTTTGCAAGGACACCGTCTTGTTTCATACCTGATACCTGTTGTGGCATTTTTCCATCAACTTCTGCATTTCCTGGTAATTGACCAGTCGCACGATAGTGAGCAAACTCCTCAGGTGTGACTTCACGTCCATTAATCAAGTAACGGCGATTTTCAGAACTATATCCTCTCATACCACCCATCAATTGGTTAAATAAATCATCCATGTTGTTAAAATTATTAAAGTTGTTGTTCATATTCTTTACCTCTTTTTGTTATTTATTATTACTGATATTGACTATCTTTGACCTTTGCTTTAAAAAATTTAGACTAGCTAAATCGCTACTCTACGTACTATTTCTGGTTTTTCTTTTTCAAGCAGGAGTAGACTATCTTTACTTCTGAAGATTTGTAGATTAAACATAGACCCCACCTCTTTCTATTTTACTTTAAATAAGTGTTCTAGTAAGGCTTTCATTTACCTTACGTTCATAATATACTACATTAGTCAGAAAAGGTCAAGTATTTTGACTTTAATTGACCAATATTTTTTAAAAAGCAAAAACACCCTGAAACATCAGGGTGCCATTCTTACATCAAATATAAAATTGCTAACGTTAAGAGACTTGCTAGAAGCCCCACTCCCCAAAATAAGAAGTCAACCTTCCACTCGCTCCAAGGATTTCCTTTACCAGACAATCCTCCAAGTTCAAAATGGTGATGCACAGGCGTCATACGGAAAATACGTTTGCCACCAGTCATTTTGAAATAGCCGACTTGCATCATGACCGAAGTTGTTTCAAAGACATAAATAATTCCGATAATCAAGAGAGTCCATTCTTGGTGGAGAGCCATTGAAATAGCTGCCAGCATTCCACCGAGAGACAAACTTCCCACATCTCCCATAAAGACCTTAGCAGGCTTATGGTTAAAGACAAAGAAACCAAGCAAACCACCAATCATGGCCAAAATCACTAGAAGGATATCCATCTGACCTTGCACATAGGCAATAACTCCATAGGCAGACAAACTAATCACAACGGAAATACTAGCCAGGCCGTCAATACCGTCTGTCAAGTTTACTGCGTTTGAAAAACCGACTAGCCAGAAAAGAGCGAAGACAATATAGAAAATCCCTAGATGCACTTGGTAGCCAAAGACAGAAAGCATATCGCCACCACGCTCATAGAAAAGGTAGAAAATGACACCACCTAGAAGCTGAAGAGCCAATTTCTGTTTGGGATTAAGGCCCTCATTGATTTTACGGAAGACCTTGAGGAAGTCATCTAAAAATCCGATTAAACCATAGAGAACCAAGATAAATAAAATCATACCAACATTATTGCTGAGTTGATTACTAAATAGGGCGAAAAAGAAAGCAACTAAAACAGAAGCAATTAAGAAAACCAAACCTCCCATTGTAGGAGTCCCAGCTTTTGCCTGGTGCTGTTTGACATCCTCATGCATCTGCTGGCCTGTAATTTGCGCCTTTCTATAAAATTGGATAAAGGCCGGAATTCCTACTAAAGTTAGTAAAAATGTCACAATTCCAGCACTGATGGAAATAAACATATTAGTCTCCTAAAGTTAATTTAATTTTTTTAATGTTTTTGATAGCTGTATTAGTCCGAACATCCTGCTTCTGAACGACGGAACCTGAACCTTCAAATTCCAGCTCGATATCCAACCATTTAGCAAAGGCCTCAGCAGTCTCTTTTTTCCAGCCATACATGTCTGGAATTTCTTCTACCTTATCCGATAAAAGGATAACTTGTTGGTTTGGTGCAAGATTGGTCCCTTCTTCTACAGATGATTCTTTAATCTTTGTTCCAGTACCTACAACGATTGGTTGCACAATATTTCGGCGTAAGGCTTCCGCCAACTCACCAGGTGAAATATCCTTGATGCTAGGCATTGCATAAGAAGATTCTGTCGTAACTTTATCTAAATTCTTGGCTGGAGATTGAAGATTCAGAGATTCTTTCATAGCTGAAGCTCTTTCAAGGATTGGATTAGTAAACTCCCCAAGCGGAATTCCTGAATAATGTTCAGGTTGTTGAACCGTTACATACAAGATAAAATCAGGATTTTCAGCAGGGTTCATAGCCACAACCGAGAAAATGTAGTTGGTAGAACCAACCAAGTAGCCTCCATTTTTCTCGTCAGCGATTTGAGCCGTACCAGACTTGAGGGCTACATTTTGACCTGGAACATTGACAGTTGCTTTTCCTGTACTATGATTATACATAGTTCCATATATAGGATCCGTTCCTACCAAGACCATGTGAGTCCGAGTTTGGCCAGCCGCATCTTTCGAAACTGGATTCCCTACAATTTCTTTTTGAGATCTACGAACGGTTTGATCATTTGGATCATACAAGGCCGTAATAAATTTAGGCTCTAACATGACGCCATCATTGGCAATGGCTGTAAAGGCACGAATCATTTGCGTCTGCGTTACAGAAATCCCCTGACCAAATGCACTCATGGCAATATTGACAATATTATCTGCAGGCAATTGACCTGTATACTCATCAGTCAGACCAAAACGAGTTGGAACCCCAAATTTAAAGCGGTTTAGATAATCCAACCAGGTAGCATCACCCATTTTCTGCTCAAGAAGTGTCATCCCAATATTACTTGAGTGAGCAAACCCTTGAGAAAATGTCATCATACCACCACCGGTCAAACCTTCATTAACGTCCCAATCTCGAATCGTCGCATCCGCTATTTTTAATTCACTGCTATTGAAGTATTCTCCACCTGGGAAGGTATTATTATCAATAGAAGAAGCTAACGTCATGACCTTCATGGTTGATCCTGGTTCGTAGTTACTTTGATAAAGAATATCACGCCAAACAAAGTCCTCAGTGATTCCTTCTTTAGTATCTGCATTAAAGGTAGGTCGTTGGGTGGTAGCGAGAATTTCACCGGTCTTTGCACTGACCAAGGTCGCGGTCATATACTTACCTTTTACTTTTTCTAGAAAGGCATCCATCTGAGTTTCCATGAAAGATTGGAGCGGACTAGACAATGTTGTATAAACATCCTTACCATCCACAGTTTGTTGCGACACCTGTTCTGTACCTGGTACGATATTTCCTACACGGTCTTTTTCATAGGTAATAATACCATCTGTCCCAGCAAGAATGGTATTTAATGAACTCTCCAGACCAGAAGTTCCTAATAAACTCTTACTGCCGTCCTCATTTTCATGTAGTTGGGCTAACCCAATAAAACTAGAAGCAAATTGGCCATTTGGATAGCTTCTGTTAGGGCTCGTTGTAAAGTCAATCCCTTCCACACTAGCATCTTTTAAATCTTTTTTAATTGCCATCATATTGGCATAGGTAATCCCATTTCCTTTTGCTCCAAAGGAAACTTGGGTCAGATTTGGTTGAGCTAATTGCTCTTTCACATAAGCTTCATCCATGTCTAAATACTTATGGAAGACTTCAGCTACCTTATTAAACTGCGAATCCTCTACATAAAGAATTTTTCCAGTTGCTGACTTGTATTTTTTATCAATAACAGCATAGACGTTATAGGAAGTCGCATCTTCAGCAATAGGCACTCCATTTCGGTCATAGATAGTCCCACGTTTGGCAGGAACTGTTCGAGTGGTTTGGTGAACCTTTTTAGCCTCTTTTACCAAGTCAGTACCAAATATATTACCTTTTGCGATAATATAAGCAAAATTGGCCAAAAAGAGGCCGAAAAGGGCAACAGCTACAAAGCTGAGGTACTTGCCAACTATCCTACGGTTTTCTGCTGGAGATTTACGATTTTTTACCGCAAATCGGGTTATTTTTTCTGTCCATTTCATATCTTACTCCGCTGTTCGGATGTTTTCATTATTCAATTTCAAATCTTTTTTATCTGCAATTTCTTTCAAGCGCTCTGAACGAATCAATTCATTCACTTCCTGCTTGGCATCGTCCAGCTCTGTCTTCTTTTCCTCTATCTGCGCATTGATTTTTGTCAAATCACTTTGCACTTGCAAGAGTCGTGTCTGCATAAAGATAATGCTCACTGCTAAAACGAGTGCCGTAAAAGCGATGGAAAGATAAAAAGCCTTCTCCACACGTGAGAATTTTTTTATACGATTCTGCAAGAATTGACTGGTTGTTTCTTTCTTATCTACCATTTTTCCCTCTTACTTGTGAATTTTTCTGGCCACACGCAACTTAGCTGAGTGCGAGCGGTTATTGGCTTCTAATTCTTCTGCACTTGGCAAGATTGGCTTACGGGATACCAATTCCATCTTGGGCTTGAGATCATCTGGGATGAAAGGCAAACCTTTGGGAACTTCCACAGTTGAAGCTTCCTTGAACAATTGTTTGGTCAAGCGGTCTTCTAGTGAATGGAAGGTAATCACTGAAATTCTACCATCTAGAGCCAACATCTCCATAGCCTGCTGGATGGATTCATCTGCCGCTCCCAGTTCATCATTGACTTCAATTCGAATAGCCTGGAAAATCTGCTTGGCAGGATGGCCCTTCTTCTTGAGCTCCTTGGCAGGTTTGGCCGACTTGATAATTTCTGCTAACTCAGTCGTTGTCTCGATTGGCTTGACTTCACGCGCTTGTTCGATCTTACGCGCAATCTGTTTAGAGAATTTATCCTCACCATACTTGAAGAAAATACGAACCAAGTCATGATAGTCATAGTGGTTCACCACTTCATAGGCTGTCAGACTAGCTTCCTGATTCATCCGCATGTCCAGTGGCGCATCCTTTTTATAAGAAAAACCACGTTCACGCTGGTCCAATTGAGGACTAGACACTCCCAAGTCATAACAAATTCCATCAATTTCCTGAACACCAGCTTCGCGCAAACGTGCCTGTAAATGACGGAAGTTATCCTTTATAAAAGTCACCATCCCCTTCTCAATGTAGGAAGCCAAGCGTTTTTGCGCATTGTTAATGGCATTCTGGTCCTGGTCAAAGGCATAGAGATGACCTTTTTCACTCAATTTACTTAATAAATATTCGCTATGGCCTGCTCCACCCAAAGTCGCATCAACGTAGATACCATCAGGTTTTACGTCGAGCATATCAATCGTTTCGTGGAGTAAGACCGTTACATGATGAAATTCTTTTGTCATATCTTATCTATTTTACCACAAATCCGACTAGCTTGCACTAGTCAGACAAATAGGCCAAAAACAAGTAAGATTTCTTTAAGAAATATGTCAAATATGCTTGACATTCACTCCATAGAAGAATATAATATAGTCAAATATATACGACATAAAGCAGAAAGGAGTCCAGATGAATCGTGTGAAAGAATTTCGCAAGGAACTAGGCATTTCTCAGCTCGAGCTAGCCAAGGATATCGGTGTCTCGAGACAAACCATCAATATGATTGAGAACGACAAGTACAATCCAACCCTGGAACTCTGTCTCAATCTCGCCCGCAGCCTCCAAACTGACCTCAATAGTCTCTTTTGGGAGGATAATTTTTAAAAAAGGAGCCAACTCATGAAAAAAGAAACCTTCACTGAAAAACTCATCAAACGCACATACGGCATTTCTGGTCCCCTTGACGAATACAAACGGCGTGAGATCGATCGTATCGGGAACCAAGTCTTTATCGTCCTCTTTTATCTGATGATTTTCGGAAATCTTATTCCACTCCTTCTGGCCTATAAATACCCTCAAGAAGTGGCTCTAATCTATCCTCCTCTGATTCTAGTGATTGCCCTCATCGCTGCTGGCTATGTCACCTACCAAATGAAAAAAACAGGGATTACAGCTATTGATCCAGATATGCTGAGTGAGAAAGAAAGTAAGCAACTACATTACCCAGGTCTGAAAGCAGGTTTGTTCTTTGGTCTATGGATGTTTTTTATAACTCCTCTTCTCAGTATACTCATAGGTGAAAGTCCGGACTATTTTCATTCTCTCCTCACTATAAGAAATGGTGTATCAAGCATTCTCGGTTCTATCTTCTTCGGAGCAAGCATACAGTTCCTCATCTCCCGTCGCATTGCAAAAGCTAAGAAAGATCAAGATGAGGATTAGGAGGTACCCTATGAAATCACTAGTAACTTTACTTACCTATCATCTTTTGTTCAGTTCTCTGCTCATCTTCATCATCGTTTCAGGGAACTTGCCAATCTACGATATAGTCTTCCTTCCAGTCTTTGTTCCAGCACTCAACAAAGGATTGACTTATCTAAAGATTGACTCCCAAAAAACGCGCATACTCAACCTAGCACTATGCTTTACGATTCTATCCTTTCTATCCTTACCACAGCTGACGCTCATTTCAAGCAATTGGAAATATTATATACTGCTAACTATCGCCATCCTTTCTTCTATTACTTATCTTTATTATCTCTATCAATTCGTAAAAGAAACAAAATAACATCGTTCATTTAGGAGAAATCACCCATGAAAAAAGAAGACTTAACAACTCGCTTACTTCGAAATTTCTTTCATATCCAAGGGCCTTTTGATGAATGCCGTCAAGAGGTTATCTACAAGGCTTGCGCCCGTTCCATGATCCAAATCTTTTACTCTTCCTTCATTCTCTTCCTATTCTATATTTTGTTCGGAAGCTTTATAGAAATTGTTCGAAATGTTATGCCCTACATCTATTTTGGACTCATTTTGTTCATGAGTATAAAAGCTCAAAAAGCCGTCCAAGAGCTTCATCTTGAAAAGGATGACAAATCAGAAATCATTCTCAAAACCTACAGCAAAGCTCAAATCAAATTCCGAAGCTGGATTGTGTTTATCGGTATTCAGATTGGCTTCTTTACCTTACTCATCTTTCATAAAGTCTTCGTTCAACAGATGTCCCTTTCAGATTTTGGAAAGTTGCTCATGCAATTCGATAAAAGTATTCCTTTCCTGATGTATAGCCTGATTATCGGAAGCATTTTTGGAACCCTGACCTACGGATTTCTATCACTACAGGAGGAGAAAACTCCTAAAAATACCAAACAGAAGGAGAAAAGCAAGCAATGACTTCACTATACGATTTTTCAGTCTTGAACCAAGACCATCAAGAAACTCCACTAGAGACCTATCGTGGTAAGGTTCTCTTGGTTGTCAACACTGCTACTGGATGTGGTTTAACGCCCCAGTACCAAGGACTTCAAGAACTCTATGATCGCTATCAAGAACAAGGTTTTGAGATTTTAGACTTTCCTTGCAATCAGTTTATGGGACAAGCACCAGGCGGCGCAGAGGAAATCAACGCCTTCTGTAGCCTACATTATCAAACCACCTTCCCACGTTTTGCCAAGATCAAGGTCAACGGTAAGGAAGCAGACCCTCTCTATGTTTGGTTGAAAGAACAAAAATCTGGCCCACTGGGAAAACGAGTCGAATGGAATTTCGCTAAGTTTCTCATTGGTCGTGATGGGCAGGTCTTTGAACGCTTCTCTTCAAAAACAGACCCAAAACAAATTGAAGAGGCGATACAAAAACTACTATAATTTCACAATCTCACTATTATTAGTTCTCCTTTAGCCTAAGAATAGTGGGATTTTTTGATGGGCTTTGACTTGAATAGAAAAACACCCCATGATATGAGCCATGAAGTGTTGTAAAAATGATACATTTACAGCAGACTCCCCTCTACTGACTACTATTTTTAACCCCAGCATATACATAGGTCCTATTTCTAGGACACGCTTTTTCCGTTACCACCCTAAAATAAAAGCTATGCTCCCGCCCATCCTTGGCATTTTCCTTGTTTAAGACAAAGTAGTTTTTCTGATTCATCGCCATGGTTCGTAGGATGTCATCAATCAAAAAAGTCAAGGGTACGTTCATGGCAGAATATTTTTGAAAATCCTCTTCAAAACGAATATAGTCATCTGAAAAATAATCCATCTGCAGTTTGTTTTCATACAGCTCTTTTCTAGTCATAAACTCCCTCCTCCCACAGTCGAATTTCTAGGATATCTGCAACCTCTATCAACCTATATCCCTCGTTTGTCCTAATAGATAGAGTCTGAGGTGATAACTCTCTCACCACACCGATGATGGTGATTTTCTGCTTCTTTTCCTTTACCACAAAACTTCCCTTAAGTTGGCCAACATAAAGCTGAGAAAGCAAGTGCAACTTCTCATCTGGAGTCAAATCCGTCGAAAAATCAACACGGCTTTTTTCTTCACTGAGCGAACTGGTGTGTTCTGAGAGGTAAAATCCCATCCACTTCTGCATACCTGGATCTTGATAATCTCGCGCGGATTGAAAAGGTAAATAAGAACGATCAATCATTGTAATCCATCTAATCCTCCAGCAGAATGTCCCCCAATCAGCTTGCTTCTGGCAAGACTCCTAGAGGCTTCTTCCAGTGCATTTGCTCTTAAAAGGGAAGTGAAACCAAATTGTTCCCGAATGGAGTCAATGGCCGTCTGGAGCCTTTCTTCTTTTTCTAACTTGTCAACATCATCAAAGAGAGATATCAAATCAAAGGACTCGTCTACAAAGCCTGAATAGTTAACTCCGACACTTCTGACCGCTCCAGAAGTGTATTTGTTATGAAATAGCTTCAAAACATAATCCGTTAAGACAGCTGTATTATTGGTCGGTTTGACCTTCATTTGTGTGTGAATAGACGGTCTAACTTCCTGTTTAGAGAAACCGACATAGATAGAGACAAGGGTTGTTTTCTTACCAGACCTTCTCAATCTAATAGCCACCTGCTCCGCCATTTCTCGAAGAATAATTTCAATATCCCGTAGCTTCACGTAGTCTCTCGGCAAGATTTGAGAATTCCCCAAGCCCTTGGATTTGGCTTTATAGGGCTTATGAACATTGCTCTCATCAATCCCATTGGCATGAAACCACAAACGCAGACCAGCCTGACCCAGAGCTTTCTTTAACTGGTCTGGATTGCTGGTTGCCAATTCCTTGATGGAAAAAATCCCCAGAGCATGCAAGCGTTTCTCCATCCGCCTGCCAATTCCCCAAAAGTCGGTCATCTTGGGAATGGACCAGACCTTCTCTTCCACATCCTGGTAAGACCAGTTGGCCCTCATGGTCGGAGTGTGCTTGGCCTCATTATCCAGAGCCAACTTGGCCAGTAAGGGATTGGCATTGGACATACCCACTGTAGAGTAGATTCCTGTCTGCCTCCAAATATCCCTCTGGATGCAAGCAGAAAGCATATCCAGCTTGTCTTTGCGAGAGAGATTCTTGTCTGGGATGAAATAGTTGAGCGAACTAGTCAGATCAATAAAGCCCTCATCGATAGAGTAGGGATAAATATCATCTGGACTACCATAGTTTTGAAAGATTCGCTGGATTTCCATATTGACTGCGATGTACTCATCCATCCTGGGTGGCACAATCAAGGTCACTTGAGCCCAATCTTCGATGTAGCGAACATAGTCCGAGTCAGTCGGTAGCCCTTGCTTTCGAGCATTGTAATAGGAAAATTTTCGCGTTTTGATATCAAAAGGCAAATCATAGGCCCGACCAACATTTGACTTGCCAAAAATCTTCTTAAACAGGGGAGAGGAGGCTAGGATAAGACCAGTTGAATTATCCGCGCGACTCATGACACAAAGCGAGGTTTTCAGCGGATGCAAGCCCCTTTTCACACACTCGACACTGGCATAAAAGGATTTCATATCGACAAAGGCAATGTCACTTTTGGGCTCTCTGGAATAATCAAAGTAGCCCATAGACTAACCCTCCATCGGCACAAAGTTTCCAACGATAATGCCAACAATCCGAGGATCTTCCTCATAGGAGATGAAAATATCCTTGTATTTAGGATTGATAGAGACCAGACGCAATCCATTCTCCTCTCGATAGACCCGTTTGATATAGGTCTGGTTGTTGCAAACCACTGCATAAACCGCCCCGTCATAGTCAAATCCTGTCTCTCGAATCAGAGCTACTGAACCATTTTGGTATTTAGGTTCCATGGAGTCCCCAGACACCCATGACGCAAAATCATGAGCCAACTCCTCATTAAAGTAAACCGTATCAAAATTCTGATCATCGTAGACTGAAGCCCCAATCCCTGCTGACATGCGTTCATAAACACGGTACTCGTAGAGGCGCTCTGGCATGGGGGCCACTTTCTGGGCTTGCTCCTCTTGAGATAGGTTGCGAGCATAGAGAACAACCTTCTCCTTCCCTTGCTTGGAGAGGCTATGGTAGAGACGGACAATCTCAATCTGAGTAAAATATCCTTTTGGTACTTTTAAAATGTTCTCTAGCTGGGCCACCTTTTCCTTGGATGGTTCCTTGACTCCACGTTCCCAAGCCGAGTAAGCCTGAAAGCTAATCCCAAGTTGCTCTGCAATTTCCCTCTGTGTCAGTTTTAACTCTTTCCTCCGAGCCTTTAATTTTTCTGGCTGATACATACTTCACCTCCTATTATGATACTTTAATGGACATTATCTCCCTTAGAAAGACTAATCGATGCTTGAATCCATACTTTCAAAACTCAACCAATTTGGTTTAGTTTTATTATATAAAAAAAGTAGACAAATGTCCACTAGGAAAAGCAGAAACATCGTGAGTTTTATACTCAATGAAAATCAAAGAGCAAACTAGGAAACTAGCCGCAGGCTGTATTTGAGTACGGCAAGGCGACGTTGACGCGGTTTGAATTTGATTTTCGAAGAGTATTAATCAAACTAAAAGGACCTAGCCCTATACAATACAGAACTAAATCCTTTGAATAAATAATTGATCTAACTTTTAAAATTCCTACAGAAATTCCAGTTTTTCTCTATTTGATACCAGACATTAGTTTTTCAATACGTGGAACGTAGAAGAGTAAGATAATACCGAATACAATCGTAATTCCTCCAACAATTCCATAGTAAGCCACTTCAGTTTCGCTTGTATAAAATTTTACAATTTGAGCATTGATAGCTTGGGCAGCTGCATTACTCAAGAACCAGATAGACATCATTTGTGCTTGGAAGGATTTTGGTGCTAACTTAGTAGTGACTGATAGACCAATCGGCGAAATCAGCATTTCCCCTACAATCACAATAGCCCAACTCATAATCAACCAGAGAGGACTGACCTTAACATCTGTCCCAAAGAGCATCCCTGGTAACATCATCCACAAGAAGGATAAACCTGCAGCAAATAAACCGTAAGCAAATTTCTTAGCAGAGGATGGTTGCTTTTTACCCATTTTCCCCCACAACCACGCAAAAATCGGCACATAAATCATAATGAAAAGTGGATTGATACTTTGGAAAAAGCTAGATGGAAAATGAATCTGATTCCCAAATACATTAAAGTAAAGTCGAGTTTGATCATCCGCAAATAGAGCGAGAACAACAGACCCCTGCTCCTCAATAGACCAGAAGAGTACTCCAGCGATAAATAAAGGAATGTAGGCAAATACTCGGGATCTCTCAGTAGCAGTTATTTTCTGACTAGATAAAATCTTAAAGAAATAGTAGATTGGAATAATTACAGCAATCACTGTAAAGATATTAACAATCATATCCACATTAAACTGGTGAGTAAAGACTAAACCTATAACCACGAGAATAACTACGACAAGTGTAATCAGCAAGCGTTTAATCAAGGTCTGCTGGTCCTTCTGTGAAAGTGGATCAGTGGGGTAAAGACTTGATTCAGGCAGATATTTCTTCCCATCCAAAACATACTTCACTAGACCAAAGAACATCCCAATAGCAGCTAATGAGAAACCTAGATGGAAATTGACTTCCTGACCTAGATAACCCACTAGATAAGGGGCAACGAAGGCACCTAAGTTAATACCAAAGACAAAGATACTAAAACCTGCATCCCGTCTATCATCCTCTTTCTCATAAATTCCCCCCACCATATCTGAGATATTGGGTTTTAAAAATCCAGTACCAAAGATAATCAAGGCAATAGAAAGATAGAGAGCCACTTGTCCAAAAGGTGTTGCCAAAGCAATATGCCCTAGCATAATCAGAATCCCACCGTAAAAGACAGTCTTACGACTTCCTAAAATACGGTCACTGACAAAACCACCGATAACCGAGGACAAAAATACCAGCGAGCCATAAATCGCCATAACCGATGCAGCTGTGGTCTTATCCATTCCCAATCCACCATCTTGCACACTATAGTACATATAGTAAAGTAGGATAGCTCGCATCCCATAGTAAGAAAAGCGTTCCCACATTTCTGTAAAGAAGAGGGTGGACAAGCCCATAGGATGTCCAAAAAATGTTTTCTGTTTTTCCATATATATTCTCCTTTAACGATATAATAATTCATTTTACAGAATTTTCAAATAAATGTCAAACAAATCCTGTTTGTTTTAGAAAATTTTCTGAAAAAATCACACGTCTCATACTTAATTCCACCATAAAAATCCGTTTCAGACTAACTTCCACTTCGGTCAGGCAAGTGGAAGTTACTTTGAGAAATCACCTTTAAAAATTTGCTCTTATTTAGTTGAAAAGAGGCTGGGCAAAAAGTCTTTAAAATTATAAAAACATCCCTATGCCAAACTTGTAATTACTAAAATACAAGTCAATAAGCATAGAGATGTAAAACTATTACACATTAAAAAATAAATAATTAGCACTTAAAGAATAGAAATTGTGTACGAAATGGCTCAATTAGTTTTGGCTAGTAAATATTATTTCCAACAAACGGCCTCTCAATTCCTTATCCTGATGATGCAAGATATTCATTAACTCATGAGAATTTTTAGCATTGATGAATTCATTTAACAATCTATCTTTTAATTCATATGGAAGAGAAGCCGTCTTTAGTAGTCTAAAAACTTCATCATTTAGAGATGGCGTTTTATTATCTTTACATTCAAATCTAGCTGTAGTATTCTTATTTGGCAACTCAATGATAGACACATTCGTTCCTTTAAAATGAATTCTATGCTTTCTATTGCTTGGAACGATACTAGAATCTCCTTGTAATGCCAACTCTACCATCCCCATTTCCCAGTCGATTGATAATCTTGTTTTATATCTTTGACCATTTTGATCTTCAATCATTTCAAAAGAATGTTGTTTGCCTGGGAATACATACCAATCTACAACTTCAGGTAAATCAACACCCATATCTATCTCAGAACCAACCAAGGGAATGATTGCACCACTTTTTGCAAACACAGGTATAGTCGAAATGTCTCTATAAACACTTAACTTCACACCACCTGTATATTTTTTCTCTGAAAAGAAGTCATACCATTCACCTTCAGGGAACCATACATCTACTTTTGCAGATTGGAATGCTAAATCCATCTTTTCTACAACGGGAGCCACCATCAGTTCTGTTCCAAAAAAGTATTGATTTGGAACATTATAGCTCTCATCATTCTCTGGGTAGAAATAATACATTGGGCTGATTAATGGGGCACCTTCCTCGTGTGTCTTTACATTCATAGTGTATAGATAGGGGATCATCTGATGTCTCAAACGAAGGTATTTCTTCATAATCTTAGATGTTGTTTCTGAAAAAAACCAAGGTTCTTTACTATTAAAAGGACTTCTAGAACTATGTAATCGAGTTATCGGACTAAAAACACCAAACTGTAGCCATCTAGTTTGTAGCTCTTCGTCATAATCCCCCAGCATGTGTCCACCGATATCATGACTCCACCAACTATAACCGATATTTGATGCTGTCGCTGTAAAATAAGGTTGAAATCTTAAGGAATTCCAACTAATAATGGTGTCCCCTGAAAAACCAACAGGGTAGCGGTGACTACCAGGACCTGCATATCTTGATAAAATCAAACCACCTTCTGCATTTTTACAACTATCCTGATAATGATAATGGTTTAAAAGCCATAGTGGATCCAACATGCCTTGTGTCCCTTGTTGCCAGTCAATCCACCAAAAATCTACTCCCTGCTTTTCTAGCTCATAATGAACATCTTTAAAGTAGGCTTCTCTAAAAGAGGGATTAAAAAAATCAAAAATGGCAGGTTCCTCTAATTCTACATTTAACCCCAATCGTTTGGCGACTCGAGGATAAGCTTCTTCATAAGCCCGTATACCATCAGCAGGATGGACATTTAAGGAGAGTTTCAACTTTCTATCATGAAGTTGTTGCAATAACTGCTCTGGATTAGGTATTAAATTTTTATTCCAACTATATCCTGTCCAGCCACTTCCAAAACGAGCTGGAATGTCAGTGATATGCCAATCCATATCTAAAACACCGATAGATAATGGAATTTTCTCTGTTTCAAATCTGTCTATTAAATCCAAGTATTCATCCGACGTATAAGGCCAATATCTACTCCACCAATTGCCTAAAGCATATCTTGGCAACAAAGGGGTTGAACCAGTCAAATGGTAAAAGTCTCTGATTGCTCCTCTATAATCATGCCCATAGGCAAAGAAATACAGGTCAATTTGATTTTCTCTCTCAATATAACCAGACTGTTCATCCCAAATAAATCCTTGAGAATCATCCAATAAGGCTATCCCATTTCGGCTAATAATTCCATCTTCTAACGAGATTGCTCCATCTGCCTTATCCAGAGTCCGAGCTGTTCCTTTTAACGTTTCAATAGACTCACCAAAATACCAGCGACTACCATATACGGCAAAATTTCCTTTTAATTCTATAAATAAATTTTCGGCGTTAAATTCTCCTTTATTAAAGTGCAGATGAAAATAGTCCGTCATAATATCTAGTACGTTTGATGTCTCGATATAATCTAACGAAACTTGGCCAAAATCTCTATTGTAGATAAGTTGTGTCGTTCTATCCTCAAAACTTCCAGTTTGAGAGTATTCTAACCTTACTAGCTTGTCTGTTAATACAGAGATTCGATAAAACTCTCCCTTAAAAATTTTCAATTTGTTGTCCTCCTTTTAGTAAATTTCTTTACCTTATCAAACATTTTATTTGTTATCGTTACATTCATCAATCCGCAAAAAGCAAAGCCCCCAAATGTAAATACGTAAATAGCTGTTAAAACTCGTTCTGGACTACTAAAACTCATATACAGTACAGAAATATTAAATAAAACCAACATGATAGCTTGTATTGGATTTAAAATACAAATTAATACGCTATTTACAATACTATTTTTTAGATTATCTTTAAATAAACCAATATAGGGAAAAATAACACTCATCAAAAGTATTATAACAAATAAAAAGGGCAACACTAACAATAAACTATACTCTGAAAATAAACTTGAATAGCCCCAAAGACAATAGTTCACATATAAAAGTAATTCTATTAGGAGGATAAACAACCAAATAAAAGTTGATTGTTTAAAATTTTGTCTAAAGATCCGAAAATAATGATAAGCAATATCGGTATCTTTACCTTTTAAAATACGATACCACATTGTCGTAAGAGAAGTTAGTGATGCCCCAATTGTAACTATTGGAATACAACTCACAATAAATAGAGTATTTAAAATAATTAAATCTGTCAAAAAAGTTAAAATTCTAACCATTTTTCCATCTAATGAAAATAATTTTTGCATAATAGATATCTCCATAAAATCGATTGCCTTAACTCTATATTTTATAATGTCAGTTGTACAAAAATATTACCTAAATTATTTAAAAAACATTTCCAAATTTCTTTAAAAATTAGAATAAAGGAAGCGAGATAATCTGATGTTATCAGTCTCGCTTCCTATAATTAGCTAGTCCCTTGTTCATACAACCAAGAGTTCATATAAAATATTACTCTTTTACTTCTTTTTGGTAACGATTATATGCTTCCTGTTGAATCTTCATAAATTCGTCCAATCCCATATTCTTAAGAGTTTCTTTGTATGAGTCCCATTCTTTTTCTATGCCGCCTTCAACTACCCATTTAGATGCTTGTTGTTTGACATAAGATTCAATACTCACATAGATTGATGATAATTTGTTAAGTTCTTCTTGTGAATAAATCACATTAGGGTAAGCTGGCAACGCAAATTGTTTCAAATCTTGGTCCATCTTCAATTTCAATCCATCACCTTGTGTTTGATCGATTTCTACGCGACTATTGATATCATCGCTTACGTATTTAGGACCAAAATCTCGAAGTGAATTAATCCATGCCCATTCATCAGCTGATTTACCATCTTTAGGAGGTAACACTTTAAACTTATCACCATTCTTTTCAGTAGCTATTCCAAATGATCCATAGAAATTCTGAATACTTGCTTCATCTGTATATAATTTATCCAACCATTTCAATAATTTAGCAGGATTTTTGCTCTTATTTGTAATCAAAATTTCATTTCGACCATAGTTGTAATGATCTGGATCAGAAAAGACATATTGTTTACCATCCATACCTTTTAAAGCAGGTAGAGCAATATATTCACTTGAATGTAAGCCAAACGTTGCATCTGCTGTCCAACCACTAGAAACACCTACTCTAGATACTCCCTTATCCATACGTTTTGCTACACTCATAGAGGTATCTTCTGTAAAGATTTCCGGATCAATCAAACCTTTTTTATAAGATTCGTGCATTGCTGCAATCCCTTGTTTATAACTTTCTTCTGTACGAAGGTAGACTGGTTTTCCATCTTTTACAGACATTTCATATGTATTATCTGCCCCTAAACGATTATTGAACGGAAGAATATATGAGAATGTTGGATCAAAGTTTCCTGCTCCGAATGGAATTTCATCAGAAGCGTCTCCATTTCCGTTCGCATCTTTATCCTTAAATTCTTGTAGTACTTTTACTAAATCATCATAAGTTTCTGGAACCTTTAATCCTAAATTATCCAGCCACTTTTTATTAATAAATAGCTGATTAGCTACAGTAGGACGCATCGGTAATTTTTTAGGTAGACTGTAGATATGACCATCTGGTGAAGTAATCATAGCTTTAATCTTAGGTTCTTTCTCCATAGCCTTAGTTAAATTTGGCATGTTTTCTTTGATTAAATCTTCCAATGGAATAAATAAAGATTGGTTCTGAGCAATTTCTGAATCTGTAAAAGCATTTGAACCTAAAAATGCATCTGGTAAATCTCCACTAGCAACCAACACAGATTTCTTATCTGCCCAATCTGCAGCTACAAGTGTATCCCATTTAACATCGATACCTGATTCTTTGGCAGAATCAGTTAGAAAACCTTTATGATAATCTTCCCCCCAGTCAGACCAACGAACAGTTGTGATTTTATAAGAATCTTCTCCAGACTTATCGTCCTTATTCGCATTATTGGAATTTGCACAGGCTGTTAAGCCAGCAAGTGTAACGGTTCCTAAGAACAAATATGTAAATGATTTATTTTTCATGTTTTTCTCCTATTCCTTCAACGCGCCAATCATTACGCCTTGATTAAAATATTTTTGAACAAAGGGATATAGCAACATTATCGGAGCGGTTGAAATAACAATTGCTGCATATTTCATCATATCGGCTTTGATACGAAGATCTGATGCAACTTCTCCTGTTGCTTGCGATTGTAACATTTGATTACTAATTAGTAAACGTCGTAAAATTAATTGCAATGGTTGTAAATTTTCATTCGTTAAATAAATTAAAGCATTAAACCACGAATTCCAAATACCAACTGCAGTCCAAAGTCCAATAACTGCTATAATAGCTTTTGATAAAGGAACGACTATCTTAATAAAATAACGAATTGTACCACAGCCATCAATTTGCGCAGCCTCCCACATCCCATCTGGAATACTATTATTAAAGAAAGTTCTAGCAACAATAATATTGTATGATGAAACTGCAAAAGGTATTACCATTACCCAAAATGTATCAATTAGGCCAACATTCTTTACTGTTAAGTAGGTAGGAATCAAACCACCTGATACAAACATAGGGATTATGTATAGAATGCTCATCCACTTTCTACCAACTAATTCTTTTCTAGATAAAGCATAACCAGCTGGAATATTGACTACTAAAGCAACTAAGGTACCAACAACAGTATATAAAATGGTATTTAGATAGCTACGCAAAAATAAAGGTTGTTGAATAAGACGTAAATATCCATCTAATTTCCATTCTCTAGGAATAAACCATACCTTCCCATTTGCAACATCTGAAGGATTACTAAAAGATGCAATCACTACAAACCATAACGGATAAACAATTAACAGGATAAGGAAAATTGCTAAACCATAGGTAACTATATCAAATAATAATTCAGAGTTCGTTTTTCTTGATTTATGAAACCATTTCACCTTGAGCACTCCTTCCTTTAAAAAAGACCCGTTCTGGTATATCTTTTTGAGAACCAGTTAACAGATAACAAAATTATTAGATTAACTACCGTGTTAAATAACCCTATAGCTGTCGAATAACTATACTGAAAGTTCACCATACCAACTTTATAAACATAGGTCGAAATTATCTCACTTCCTGCTAAATTAAGAGGATTCTGTAGTAGTAACACTTTCTCAAAACCTACACTTAATAAACTACCTGCTCTTAATATTAATAGAATCATAGCAGTCGGCAAAAGCAATGGTAATTCTATATGCCGAATTTTTTGTAATCTAGAAGCGCCATCCATAGTTGCAGCCTCATAATATGTAGGATCAATTGCAGAAAGCGCTGCCAGATAAATAATACTATCCCAACCAATATGTTGCCATACATCACTCCAAACATAAACACCTGCAAAACTAGTAGGTTTTGATAAAAAATCTGGAATAGTAATTCCAACAGACTTAAATACATTTGCTAACAAACCACTAGTAGGAGATAAAAATAAGATAATCATCCCACACATAACCATTGTAGAGATAAAATGAGGTAAGTAAGTTGTCACTTGAAATATTTTTCTAAATTTCCCAACTCTTAACTGATTACTGATTATAGCTAGTATAATAGGCAAGGGGAATCCTACTACAATACTATAAAGTGAAATTTTTAATGTATTGAACATAGTTGTCCCGAATTGGAATGATGAGAAAAATTGAGTAAAGTACTTAAATCCTACCCACTGACTAGCAAAGATACCATTGGCTGGTGAATAGTCTTTAAATGCAATAATTAGTCCCAACATGGGAATATAGGAAAATAAAATTAATAGCAATATTGAAGGAAAAAGTAATATATATAACGGAATACTATGCTTTAATTTTATTTTATGAAGTTGAGATGCTACTTTCATGTTTTTCCTCCCATCTGATTTTCTACGATTATTTTACACCATATAGAATTCCCTTAATAGAACTTTTTGGACTAGGTTTATCAATTTTTCAGTTTTT
This sequence comes from Streptococcus sp. 27098_8_103, assembly GCF_041432345.1. GTDB lineage: Bacteria > Bacillota > Bacilli > Lactobacillales > Streptococcaceae > Streptococcus > Streptococcus mitis_BV. The sequence continues at coordinate 3,366 of NZ_JAPVZK010000011.1, read as the reverse complement.
TAATTTTAAAAACTATTACTTTTCCGACATCTTGATAAAACATATCTGTTTTGTTACATGATATCATATTTTCAAAGTGCTATAATTTTAATAGGAGAATAGTATATGAAATTAAATCACGACTTATCAAAAAAACATTCCATTCATTTTTTCTTTAAACTCCTACTTGTACTACTATTGATAAATATTTTAATCAATATTGCTATGAGTAACATAACCAGAAATTTTATTAAAAACCAAAATATAGTACACCTACGTAGTTCAATTGAAATTTATGCTGACTCTGTTAATGAAAAATTGCATTCTGCAGAGAGGTTTATGTATTCAACAATAACACACAGTGAAGATTTGGAAAAATTAAATCATGTACAAAAATTTTTAGACTATCAAGAAAGTCTAAAAAAGGTTCAAACTAGTTTTACAGAGTTTGAATATCAAAATGAAACCCATATGACATTCTTATTAGAAACAAATTCTACTAAACATTTTATCAATGTTTCCGATCTTTATATTCCATATGAAGATTATTTACTGTTAAAAACATATCTAAAATCACTAAGTAGCGATATAAGTGACCGTAAGTGGAAAAATATAACTACTAAAAATAGCGAATACTTAGTTAAATCCGTTCATTACGAAGGAAAAATAATTTATGCAGTCATATCCTCAGAAGATATCCTAAAACCTCTCAATAAACTTAATATTGGTAATAATGGTAAACTCTCCCTAAAAGAGCCTAACAATATACCGTCCTCTAATTACCTAATTCATGCACAAAATGAAAAAACACATTTACCTTTCGATATTTATGTTTTAGTCGATTATGCCGAAGTCTTTAGAAATATCACACTCTTAGAAGTATTTTTATCAGCTGTTCCTATCATTATCACCATTTTATCAATCATCATTATCCTATATATTCGTCAGTGGATGATTAAGCCTATAACAAGACTCACTGAACGGCTCTCTCAACTTGGGGACTCCATCCCCCCTTCTGAATTTTTTATATCTGAAGGTATACTAGAAATTGATAAGGCAAATGATAAACTTAATAAAGTAATTTTTGACATGCAAGAATTAAAAATACGAGAATATCATTCACAACTAGAACTTAAGAAGATTGAACTTAATTATCTTAAAAATCAAATCCGACCGCATTTCTACTTAAATATGTTATCAATGATTCATAGTATGCTTCAAACAAAAAACTACAAGGAAATTGAAGAATTAACTATCCTAACTTCAAATTATCTCCGTCATTTATTTATGGCTAATCAAGATTTTTCAGAACTTAAAGATGAAGTTCAGCATATTAAAGATTATTTAGAAATACAACGAATTCGATATGGAAATAGTATCTACTTTTCACTAGACTACAATTCTGATTTACAAAATACTCTTGTTCCATCATTACTGTTACAAACGTTTATTGAAAACACAATAAAACACGGTTTTTCATTTCAAGATTTATTTACAATTTTACTATCAATAAAAAAAGTAAAAACTGAGGACTCAGATTATATTCAGATTTGTATCGAAGATAATGGTCCAGGTTTCTCTGAAGAAATTTTATCAAAATTAAATCAGAAACAGTCTCTAATAACAGAAGATGGACATCATATTGGGATCACGAACACCATCGAACGTTTGAATCTTCTCTATCCCAACGACTATACTATTACATTTGAAAATAATGAAGAAGGTGGGGCTAAAATTCTTTTACTTATTCCATACAAGATTATAGACGGAGGTTATAATGAACATCTTATTAGTTGATGACGATCGTTTTATCATTGAAGCTTTACGAGAGAAAATAAATTGGGATAAACTACACATTGACATTGTTTATGTTGCCTATAGCCTCACTCAAGCTCAAAATATTATTAGAGAGCATCCTATTGATCTCATGATAAGTGATATAGAAATGCCTCAAGGTAGCGGTCTCGAACTCTTATCGTGGATTAGAAATGAAAAATATGATATAAAAACAATTTTTTTAACCAATTACGCCGACTTCAACTATGCTCAAAAAGCAATTGAATTGCAAAGCTTTGAATACTATCTAAAACCCATTAACTTTGAAAAATTAGAATTTATTATTCAAAAAGCCATTAGTAAAATTGAGAATCATAACTTAAACGGAAAAAATGATGCACTTTTACAAATAGAAGATAATTTCTGGTATGATTACCTTAGAAAACCTCAAATTTCTCGCATTGATGAGCTAGAAAACATAGCAAGCAAACAAGATTTTATTCTTAAAAAACACCAATATTTTTTCCTTGCAGTTTTAACAATCAATCTTAATGAAGAAGATTATTCTGCAGAAACTCCATCATGGACTTCTCAACTAAAAAGAGAACTGCAAAGAATTTCACAACCTTCTTATAATCTGATAAGTCTATTCAAAATGGAAAGCCAGGTCGATCAATATGTTTGTCTCTTTAGAGTAGACTCTTCCAAACGTAGTGACAAACTGGCATATGAAATTCATTCTCAAATTTCTAATAATTTTAGCAAATACTCAACTCTTATATATAAGAGTTGCCATAAAATATCCGATATTTTATTTCATGCTAAAGAACTCTACACTTATAATGAACAGTATGTCTCTTATTGGAATACTATTATATGTGTTCCACATAGTTTCCCAACTTCTTTTAAAACAGAAACTCTTTCAATTACTTTTTTAGACACCTTAAGTGAATACGAATTAAGAGAAAAAATTAATTCACTTGCCTATAATTCTCAAATTCCTACTTTCACACTACAACAAATTTTACTAGATTGGATTCAACAAATAGGAATATATCTAGATCAAAATGGAATTTCAGCTCATAAATTATTCCAAAACAGCACTCATGATTTCCTATTCCAACGACGCTTTCATTCAATTGAATCTTTCCAGGATTACTTTGATTATTATTGGTCACATGCTAAGAAATTTGCAACAAACATTGAAAACCAGAAAAATAGTATTCAACGTATTGTCGAATACATAGATCATCACTACTATGAGGATATAAATCGTTCTATATTAGCAGATATGGTTTATCTCAGTGCAGATCATTTAGCTAGAATTTTTAAAAAAGAAACTGGAGAAACTCTTGTTAAATATATAACGGATAAGCGCATTAATGCTGCTAAATCTCTCCTATCTCAAACAAATATCTCGATATCACAAGTATCTTGTCAAGTAGGGTATGATAATTATTCTTACTTTACTAAAATTTTTAAACAAAGGACTGGACTTTCTCCTGGAGATTACCGTAAAACTTATCAAAACAAAATGTAAGCAATCTAAATCATTGAAATGATAAGTAAAATTCAAGGTCTGTAGTAATTTTTGAAATTCTACAGTTTTTC
>NZ_JAPVZK010000010.1:0-73930 GCF_041432345.1 Streptococcus sp. 27098_8_103 | reverse complement strand
CCAAATTCCCCAAAACATATTCTATTTTAGGTTTGTGAAAATCACTTTTTTATGGTAGAATGTAAAAGAATGTATGTCATTCGGAATAACAATAAAATGAGGTAAAAACATGGAAATCATGTCGCTTGCGATTGCTGTTTTTGCCGTCATCATTGGTTTAGTCATTGGATATGTCAGCATCTCAGCTAAGATGAAATCATCTCAGGAAGCTGCAGAGTTGATGCTTTTAAATGCTGAACAAGAAGCAACTAATTTACGTGGACAAGCTGAACGTGAAGCGGATTTACTGGTTAATGAAGCTAAACGTGAAAGCAAGTCTCTTAAAAAAGAAGCACTATTGGAGGCCAAAGAAGAAGCCAGAAAATACCGTGAAGAAGTGGACGCTGAATTCAAATCAGAACGTCAAGAACTCAAACAAATCGAAAGTCGTTTGACAGAGAGAGCTACTAGCCTTGACCGTAAGGACGACAATTTGACGAGTAAAGAACAAACACTTGAACAAAAAGAACAAAGTATTTCTGATAGAGAGAAAAACCTTGATGCGCGTGAAGAGCAATTAGAGGAAGTCGAAAGACAAAAAGAAGCAGAGCTAGAGCGTATTGGTGCTCTGTCTCAGGCAGAAGCACGAGATATTATCTTGTCGCAGACAGAGGAAAACTTGACCAAGGAGATTGCCAGCCGTATTCGCGAAGCTGAGCAAGAGGTCAAGGAACGTTCTGACAAAATGGCCAAGGACATCTTGGTTCAAGCCATGCAACGTATCGCTGGTGAATATGTGGCGGAGTCAACAAACTCAACGGTTCACCTGCCAGACGATACTATGAAGGGACGCATTATTGGTCGTGAAGGTCGTAACATTCGTACCTTTGAAAGTTTGACAGGGGTCGATGTGATTATCGACGATACACCAGAAGTGGTGACCTTATCAGGTTTTGACCCGATTCGTCGTGAAATTGCCCGTATGACTATGGAAATGTTGCTCAAGGATGGTCGTATCCACCCAGCTCGTATCGAAGAGTTGGTTGAGAAAAACCGTCAAGAGATTGACAATAAGATTCGTGAATACGGTGAGGCTGCTGCCTATGAAATTGGGGCACCAAACCTTCATCCAGACTTGATGAAAATCATGGGTCGCTTGCAGTTCCGTACTTCATATGGACAAAATGTCTTACGTCATTCGATTGAGGTTGCTAAGTTAGCTGGTATCATGGCGAGCGAACTTGGTGAAAATGCGGCTCTTGCTCGTCGTGCAGGGTTCCTTCACGATATCGGAAAAGCCATTGACCGTGAGGTTGAAGGTAGCCACGTTGAAATCGGTATGGAATTGGCTCGTAAGTACAAGGAACATCCAGTTGTGGTGAATACAATTGCTAGCCACCACGGTGATGTCGAAGCCGAAAGCGTCATTGCAGTGATTGTTGCTGCAGCAGATGCTTTGAGCGCTGCCCGTCCGGGTGCTCGTAGTGAGTCTCTTGAAAGCTACATCAAACGTCTTCATGATTTGGAAGAAATTGCGAACGGCTTTGAAGGAGTACAGAATAGCTTTGCCCTTCAAGCAGGACGTGAAATCCGCATCATGGTCAATCCAGGACAAATCAAAGACGACAAAGTCACAATCTTGGCTCACAAAGTTCGTGAGAAAATTGAAAACAATCTCGATTACCCTGGAAATATCAAGGTAACCGTGATTCGCGAGCTTCGTGCAGTAGATTATGCTAAATAAATAAGAAAGAGCAGTTGAAAAATTACTGCTTTTTTGTTACACTAGATAGAAAGACTGTAAAGGATAATCTGGCTTTTTGCCATTATTCTAGAAATGTTATTTCACAGACTGACTAAAAGGAGACACAATGGCAGACCGAGGCTTACTAATCGTTTTTTCTGGTCCTTCAGGGGTTGGAAAAGGAACGGTTAGAAGAGAGATTTTTGAGAGTTCTGAAAACCAATTTCAATACTCTGTATCGATGACGACACGCGCACAACGTCCTGGAGAAGTGGACGGTGTTGACTATTTCTTCCGTACTCGTGAAGAGTTTGAAGAGCTGATTCGTCAAGGACAGATGTTGGAATACGCAGAATATGTCGGCAACTACTATGGAACTCCTCTGACCTATGTCAATGAAACCTTGGACAAGGGAATCGATGTTTTCCTTGAAATTGAAGTTCAGGGTGCTCTTCAGGTCAAGAAAAAGGTTCCAGATGCTGTCTTTATCTTCCTGACACCACCAGATTTGGATGAATTGCAAGATCGTTTGGTAGGACGTGGAACAGACAGCGCAGAAGTGATTGCCCAACGAATCGAAAAAGCCAAGGAAGAAATTGCCCTTATGCGTGAGTATGATTATGCGATTGTCAACGATCAGGTGCCCCTAGCTGCTGAGCGTGTCAAACGTGTTATTGAAGCAGAGCACTTCCGTGTAGATCGTGTCATTGGTCACTATCAGGAGATGTTACCAAAATCTCCAACTACTCGATAAAATTTAGAAAATAGGTACAAGCAAATGATGTTAAAACCCTCTATTGATACCTTGCTCGACAAGGTTCCATCAAAATATTCACTCGTAATTTTGGAAGCAAAACGTGCCCACGAATTGGAAGCAGGTGCGCCAGCAACTCAAGGTTTCAAGTCTGAAAAATCAACTCTTCGCGCTTTAGAAGAAATCGAATCAGGAAACGTTACAATTCACCCAGATCCAGAAGGAAAACGTGAAGCAGTGCGTCGCCGTATCGAAGAAGAAAAACGCCGCAAAGAAGAAGAAGAAAAGAAAATCAAAGAGCAAATCGCTAAAGAAAAAGAAGATGGTGAAAAAATTTAAGGTTGGGGGGACTCAATCTTATTTTTTCTATTGCAAGAATGTACTGATACTCAATGAAAATCAAAAAGCAAACTAGGAAGCTAGCCGCAAGCTGTACTTGAGTACGGTAAGGCGACGCTGACGTGGTTTGAATTTGATTTTCGAAGAGTATGACAAGGAGGAGGTGAGAAGATGACCATAGCAAAGATTATAGTAGATGTGCCCTTGATGCAGACAGACCAGCCCTATAGTTACAGGATTCCGGAGGAGTTTGAGGGAATGCTGGAGGTTGGGATGCGAGTTCATGTACCCTTTGGTAAGGGGAATCGCTTGATTCAAGGGATTGTTCTTGGTTTGGAGTCTCAAGCAGATGAAGAAGAGATGGAGCAAGATTTAAAAGATATTGTCGAGGTGCTGGATTTTTCTCCTGTTCTCACGCAAGAACAACTCTGGCTGGCTGAGGAGCTTCGCAAATCTGTCTTCTCCTACAAAATCTCTATCCTCAAGGCCATGTTGCCGGGATTTCTAAATTCCAGCTATGACAAGATTCTCTATCCTCTGGAAGGTCTGAGTCAGGAAGACCGAGTGCGTCTATTTGGTTCAGAAGATTCGCTAGCCTTTTCTTCTCTAGATTTAGCTAAGCAAGCTGAAATGATGCATTTGACTAGAAAAGGTCTGCTTGGTCTGGAATATCAGGCAGTCGATCAAAAGAAGGTCAAAACTCAGTCCTGGTATGAGGTGAATCTTGCTCAATTAGAGGGTGTTGAGATTTCTGCGCGCGCCAAGAAAAAGTTGGAATTGAGAGACTATTTGCTGTCTCATCCTGAGAGTGCTTCCTTGGCTAGTTTGTTAGAGTCCTATTCGCGGGAGCAAGTCAACTTCTTTGTGCAAGAAGGTGCTGTTACCATAGTCCAAAAGGAAGTTCAACGCTCAGCTGCGTATTTTGAAGGCATTGAGGCAAGTCGGCCTTTGGAGTTGAATCCAGAACAAAGACAGGCGCGTGATGTGGTTGTCAGTGCGATTGGCAGTCACCAGCCTCCCTTCCTTCTTCAAGGGATTACAGGAAGTGGGAAGACTGAGGTTTACTTGCAGATTATCCAAGGGGCCTTGGATAAGGGTAAGACAGCTATTTTGCTGGTGCCTGAGATTTCCTTGACTCCTCAGATGACGGAGCGTTTTATCGCTCGTTTTGGGGACAAGGTGGCCATTCTTCACTCTGGCCTGTCCAATGGTGAAAAGTATGACGAATGGCGCAAGGTAGAGCGTGGCGATGCCCAAGTTGTTGTTGGCGCCAGATCGGCTATCTTTGCTCCGCTGAAAAATCTGGGGGTTATGATTATCGATGAAGAGCATGAAGCGACTTATAAGCAAGACAGTAATCCACGTTACCATGCCAGAGAGGTAGCTATTTTACGGGCTCAGTATAATCAAGCAGCCCTTGTACTTGGTTCAGCAACTCCTAGTCTGGAAAGCCGTGCTCGGGCTGGAAAAGGCGTTTATCAACATTTACGTCTGACCCAACGCGCCAATCCTTTAGCTAGTATCCCTGAGGTTCAAGTAATTGACTTTCGGGACTATATCGGACAAAATGAAACGTCAAACTTTACGCCACCTTTGCTAGAAGCGATTCAGGATCGTCTGGCTAAAAAAGAGCAGGTGGTTCTTATGCTCAACCGTCGTGGTTATTCTAGCTTTGTTATGTGTCGGGAGTGTGGGACCGTGGATACTTGTCCTAACTGTGACATTTCCTTGACCTTGCACATGGATACCAAGACCATGAACTGCCATTATTGTGGTTTCTCGAAGGACATTCCTCAGGCCTGCCCTAACTGTAAGAGTCGCAGTATTCGTTACTACGGGACGGGAACTCAGAAGGCTTATGACGAGCTAGCAGAACTCTTTCCCCATGCACGCATTCTACGGATGGATGTGGATACGACTCGTAAGAAAGGTAGTCATCAAGCTCTGCTTGACCAGTTTGGTAGAGGGGAAGCAGATATTTTACTAGGTACTCAGATGATTGCCAAGGGCTTGGATTTTCCAAATGTGACCTTAGTCGGAGTGCTCAATGCGGATACGGCCTTGAATCTACCAGATTTCCGTTCTTCTGAGAGAACCTTCCAGCTCTTGACTCAGGTGGCAGGTCGAGCAGGACGGGCTGAAAAAGCAGGTCAGGTCTTGATACAGTCCTACAATCCTCAGCACTACGCTATTCGATTTGCAAAAGACCAGGACTACGAAGGCTTTTACGCTTATGAAATGGGAATCAGACGACAACTAGGCTATCCACCTTATTATTTCACGATTGGCATTACCCTTTCTCACAAGAAAGAAGAAGAGGTTGTCAAACGTGCCTATGAAGTTATGAACATTTTGCGGTCAGGTTTGTCTGAAACCAGTAACATCCTTGGACCGACGCCAAAACCGATTGCTCGTACCCACAACCTCTATCATTACCAGATTTTGATTAAATACCGTTTAGAAGATGAGCTAAGTCCGACTCTCAACCAGGTCTTGGCCTTGACTCAAGAACGGGAAAATAGTGAGCTCCGTCTCAGCATTGACCATGAGCCGCAGCAATTTTTATAAGAAGGAGAAGATATGACAAAATTAATCTTTATGGGGACACCCGACTTTTCAGCAACAGTTTTAAAAGGGCTTTTGACAGATGACCGTTACGAAATTCTAGCCGTTGTGACCCAGCCAGACCGTGCTGTCGGTCGTAAAAAAGTTATCCAAGAAACCCCAGTCAAGCAGGCTGCCAAGGAAGCAGGTCTTCCTATCTACCAACCTGAAAAATTATCTGGAAGTCCAGAGATGGAAGAGATTATGCAGCTAGGAGCGGATGGAATTGTGACCGCTGCTTTTGGGCAGTTTCTCCCAAGTAAACTCCTTGATAGCATGGACTTTGCGGTCAATGTTCACGCTTCCCTTCTTCCCAAACACCGTGGTGGTGCGCCTATCCATTATGCCTTGATTCAAGGAGATGAGGAAGCTGGTGTGACCATTATGGAGATGGTTAAGGAAATGGATGCAGGGGATATGATTTCTCGTCGTAGTATTCCGATTATGGATGAGGACAATGTCGGCACCTTGTTTGAGAAATTGGCGCTAGTTGGTCGTGATTTGCTTTTGGATACTTTGCCTGCCTATATTGCTGGGGAGATTAAACCTGAACCACAGGATCCAAGTCAGGTTACTTTCTCGCCAAACATCAAGCCAGAGGAAGAAAAATTGGATTGGAATAAAAGCAATCGTCAACTCTTTAACCAAATCCGTGGGATGAATCCGTGGCCTGTTGCCCATACTTTCCTTAAGGGCGACCGCTTTAAGATTTATGAAGCTTTAGCAGTAGAAGGTCAGGGAAATCCAGGTGAGATCCTATCTATTGGTAAGAAAGAATTGATTGTCGCAACGGCAGAAGGGGCTCTATCCCTCAAACAAGTGCAGCCAGCTGGTAAACCTAAGATGGACATTGCTTCCTTCCTCAATGGAGTTGGACGTACATTGACTGTAGGAGAACGATTTGGTGACTAAAGTAGAAACGGCTAGAAGTTTAGCCCTAGCAGTATTAGAGGATGTTTTTATCAATCAAGCATACTCAAATATCGCCTTAAATAAGCATCTCAAGGGAAGTCAACTTTCAGCAGCGGACAAGGGTTTGGTGACCGAGCTGGTCTATGGAACGGTAACCCGTAAACTCACCTTGGAATGGTACCTATCCCACTTTATCGAAGACAGAGACCAGTTAGATAGTTGGCTTTATGTCCTTCTTCTCATGAGTGCCTACCAGCTCCGCTATTTGAACAAGATTCCAGACCATGCTGTGGTCAATGAAGCAGTAGAATTGGCCAAAGTCCGTAAAAAAGGCAGTGAAAAATTGGTCAACGCCGTCCTTCGCCGTATTCTGCGTGAGGGTTGGCCAGATATTGCTAGCATCAAGCGAAAAAACAAGCGTGATTCCGTTGCCTATTCTCTCCCAGTTTGGCTAGTTGCCAAGCTCAAGGAAGAATATGGAGAAGAGCGAGCACAAGCCATCTTTGAAAGTCTTCTGGTGCGCAACAAAGCCAGCATTCGTGTGACCGATTTAAGTCGAAAAGAGGAAATCCAATCCTTGTTGGAGGCTAGTGATTCACCTTTGTCTCCTTCTGGTCTGGTTAAGGAGCAAGGGCATTTTGCAGGCCATGATTTGTTTGCGGAGGGAGCCATTACTATCCAAGATGAGTCCAGTCAATTGGTTGCGCCGACGCTTGATCTACAAGGAAATGAGCAGGTTCTAGATGCTTGTGCAGCTCCGGGTGGGAAAACAGCTCATATAGCCTCTTATCTCACGACAGGTCAGGTAACTGCTCTGGATTTATATGACCACAAGTTGGACTTAATCCAAGAAAATGCTCAACGTCTGGGAGTTGCAGATCGGGTTCAAACTCAAAAATTGGATGCCAGAAAGGTGCATGAGTTTTTTGGTCAGAATTCCTTTGATAAGATTCTAGTAGATGCTCCCTGTTCAGGAATTGGTCTTCTGCGACGCAAACCAGACATCAAATACAATAAAGAAACGGCAGATTTCGCGTCCTTGCAGGAAATTCAGCTAGAAATATTAGGTAGTGTTTGTCAAACACTACGCAAAGGTGGTATAATAACTTATAGTACCTGTACTATTGTCTCAGAGGAGAACTTTCAAGTCGTACAGGCATTTTTAGAAAGTCATCCTGAATTTGAGCAGGTAACACTAGAACATGAATGTAAGGATATCATGAAAGACGGCTGTATCCTCATTACACCTGAATTGTATGGAAGTGATGGATTCTTCATCAGTCAATTTCGCAAGATATCGGATTAGGAAGGAACTAACACATGGAAATTTCATTATTAACAGATGTTGGTCAGAAACGAACAAATAACCAAGACTATGTCAACCACTATGTCAATAGAGCTGGACGTACCATGATTATCCTAGCTGATGGTATGGGAGGTCATCGCGCAGGGAATATCGCTAGTGAAATGGCGGTAACAGACCTAGGTGTAGCTTGGGTAGATACTCAAATCGATACAGTTAATGAAGTACGTGAATGGTTTGCTAACAACCTTGAGATTGAAAATCAAAGGATTAACCAATTGGGACAAAATGAAGCCTATAAAGGAATGGGGACAACCCTTGAGGCTGTAGCCATTATTGATAATCAGGCTATTTATGCTCACATCGGAGATTCTCGTATCGGTTTGATTCGTGGAGAAGAATACCACCAGTTAACGAGCGACCATTCTTTAGTCAATGAATTGCTTAAGGCTGGTCAATTGACACCTGAAGAAGCTGCTAGCCATCCACAGAAAAATATTATTACCCAGTCAATCGGTCAAAAAGATGAAATTCAGCCTGATTTTGGAATGATCACCCTTGAGCCTGGGGACTATCTCTTACTCAATAGTGATGGTTTGACAAATATGATTTCAGGCAGTGAGATTTCTGATATTGTAACCAGCGACATTTCTTTGGCAGATAAGGCAGCAACCTTGATCCGTTTTGCCAACAATGCAGGTGGTTTAGACAACATCACAGTTGCCCTTATTGCTGTTACTGAGGAGGAAACAGAATGATCCAAATCGGCAAGATTTTTGCCGGGCGGTATCGGATTCTCAAACAGATTGGTCGAGGAGGCATGGCAGATGTTTACTTGGCTAAAGATTTGATTCTAGACGGGGAAGAAGTGGCAGTAAAGGTCCTGAGGACCAACTACCAGACAGACCCGATTGCTGTGGCGCGTTTCCAGCGGGAAGCAAGAGCCATGGCGGATCTGGACCATCCTCATATCGTTCGGATTACAGATATCGGTGAAGAAGAGGGACAACAGTATCTCGCAATGGAATATGTTGCTGGATTAGACCTCAAACGCTATATCAAGGAACATCACCCTCTTTCAAATGAAGAAGCGGTTCGAATCATGGGACAAATCCTCTTGGCTATGCGCTTAGCCCATACTCGAGGAATTGTTCACAGGGATTTGAAACCGCAAAATATCCTTTTGACCCCAGATGGGACTGCCAAAGTTACAGACTTTGGGATTGCAGTAGCCTTTGCAGAGACAAGTTTGACTCAGACCAACTCAATGCTAGGTTCCGTTCATTATTTATCGCCAGAGCAGGCGCGTGGTTCTAAAGCAACTGTGCAGAGTGATATCTATGCCATGGGGATTATTTTCTATGAGATGCTGACAGGTCATATTCCTTACGATGGGGATAGTGCAGTGACCATCGCCCTCCAGCATTTCCAGAAACCTCTGCCGTCGGTTATAGCTGAAAATCCATCTGTGCCTCAGGCTTTAGAAAATGTTGTTATCAAGGCAACTGCTAAGAAATTGACAGATCGCTACAAATCAGTCGCTGAAATGTATGTGGATTTGTCGAGTAGTTTGTCTTATAATCGTCGTAATGAACCAAAGCTAGTCTTTGAAGATGCGACTAAGGCAGATACTAAAACTCTTCCTAAAGTTCCACAAAGTACCTTGACTTCTATTCCTAAAGCTCCGGTACAAGAGGGAAGACCTCAACCTAAGCCCCAGCCTCATCAGACAGAAAAACCAGTACCTAGTCCAAAGCCAACCAAACGCCGTCGTATGAAAGCACGTTATCCAATTTTATTTGCGACCTTCTTGTTGGTTGTGGCATCTTTGGTATGGATTTTATATAGAACGCCCGCTACCATTGCCGTTCCAAAGGTGGCAGGTCAGACGGTTGCGGAAGCTAAAGAAGCGCTTAAGAAAGCCAATTTTGAGGTTGGTGAAGAAAAAACAGAGGCTAGTGATAAGGTTGAAGAAGGTCGTGTTATTCGTACCGATCCTGACGCTGGTACGACACGCAAAGAAGGAACAAAAATTAATTTGATTGTGTCTTCTGGTCAGCAATCCTTCCAACTTGGAAATTATCTTGGAAGAAAGTCCAGTGATGTAGTGGCAGAATTGAAGGGCAAGAAGGTTCCAGAAAATCTGATTAAGATTGAGGAAGAAGAATCCAACGAAATCGAACCCGGTACAATCATGAAACAAAGTTTACCGGAGGGAACAACCTATGATCTTAGCAAGGCAACTCAAATAGTTTTGACAGTTGCTAAAAAAGTAAATTCTATTTCAATGCCAAGCTATATTGGTTCTAGCCGAGAATTTACAAAGAATAATCTGATACAGATTGTTGGTGTTAAAGAGGCTAATATAGAAATTGTAGAAGTTTCTAGCCCAGCGGGACATGAAGAAGGAACAGTAGTGGATCAAAGTCCAAAACCGGGTGAAAAGGTAGATTTGAACACCACTCGTGTTAAAATTTCTATTTATAAAGCGAAGCCGACTCGTTCTTCTTCAACTTCTTCATCCTCATCCTCTTCTTCGTCCTCAAGTTCTTCTCGGAAACCTAACGAGCCGGGGAATGCAGAAACCTCCCCAACACAAGGAAACTCGCAAGGTAATTCACAACGAGGAGATACTTCCCCAGATAATCCATAGTGATACTAGAATCTTTGTCATGATTTCATGGCAAAGATTTTTTTTGACTCCAGATTTGTGATAGAATAGAAGGAGTTGATAAAAGGAGGAACGCATGGAAGAATCAAGAGAATTAAATGCCGTCATCGATGTGATTATGTTAGCTGGAACCATTCTTCTCAAAAGTGGCTCAGAGATTCATCGTGTAGAAGATACCATGATCCGTATTGCGCATTCGCAGGGGATTGTGGATTGCAATGTTCTTGCCATGCCTGCTGCTATCTTTTTCTCCATTGAAAATACCAATATTTCGCGAATGAAACGCGTGACTTCCTCTTCTTATAATATTGAAAAAGTCTGTGATGTGAACCAGATTTCTCGTCAGTTGGTAGGAGGAAATCTTGATTTAGAGACAGCCTTCAAGCAATTGACGGCTTTGCAAGACCAGCCCCTTCCTTATACTAAGTTGCAGGTAACTCTGGCTGCGACCTTTAGCGCCCCTTTCTTTTCGATTATGTTTAGTGGAAATATCTACGACGCACTTGGGGCAGGAGTGGCTACCTTATTTGGTTTTGCCTTTTCCCTCTATGTGGAGAAGTTTATCCGAATTCCCTTTGTAACGGCCTTTGCTGGAGCCTTTGTCTTTGGGATGATAGCCCAGTTTTGGGCTCGCTACACAGGTTTTCCCTCAACAGCAGATTTGATTATAGCTGGTGCTGTCATGCCTTTTGTACCAGGGATTGCCTTGACCAATGCGGTTCGTGATATTATGACCAACCACATAAACTCTGGTATGAGTAAGATGTTTGAATCCCTGCTCATTACCCTTGCTTTAGGGGCGGGAACTTCTGTCGCCTTGGTATTGATGAATTAATATGACACTAACAACCTTTTTATTACAAGCAGTAGCAAGTCTTCTTGCTATTATCACTTTTTTAATTGTACTCAATGTGCAACGCTCTATGCTCTTACCCGGAGGGATTTTGGGCATGGCTGTCTGGCTGATTTATCTCTTGCTCAAGGAACCGACCAATGTTATTGTGGCTACTTTTATTGCAGCCATTATCGGTTCTTGTGTCAGCCAGATTTTAAGTATTCTTTATAAGACACCTGCTGTAGTCTTTATCTTGGCAATCTTGGCACCTCTGGTTCCGGGTTATCTTTCCTATCGGACAACTGCCTTTTTTGTGATAGGGGATTACAATCATGCCATTGCTAGTGCAACCTTGGTTGTTATGCTGGCTTTGGTGATTTCCATTGGAATGGCTAGCGGAACAGTGATTCTTAGACTTTATTCCTACTTAAGAAAGCAGCATAATGGTTAGAATAATAAGCGACTTGATTTGGTGAATCAAGTCTTTTTTCTCTCTTTTACTGCTATTTGTGATAAAATAGTATAGAACGATTTTTTACAATGAATGATAAAACAGAGGTAAATATGACAATCGGTATTGATAAGATTGGTTTTGCGACCAGTCAATATGTCTTGAAATTACAAGACTTAGCAGAAGCGAGGGGAATTGACCCTGAAAAATTAAGTAAAGGACTCTTACTCAAGGAATTGAGTATTGCGCCTCTAACTGAGGATATCGTGACCTTGGCGGCCAGTGCTAGTGACTCTATTTTAACTGAGCAAGAGAGACAAGAAATTGACATGGTCATTGTGGCTACCGAGTCAGGAATTGACCAGAGTAAAGCTGCGGCCGTCTTTGTGCATGGTTTGCTGGGCATCCAGCCCTTTGCTCGTAGTTTCGAGATTAAAGAAGCCTGCTATGGAGCGACAGCAGCCCTTCATTATGCCAAATTGCATGTGGAAAATTCTCCAGAGTCCAAGGTCTTGGTCATTGCCAGTGATATTGCCAAATATGGTATTGAAACTCCAGGAGAACCAACTCAGGGTGCTGGCAGTGTGGCCATGTTGATTACACAGAATCCACGCATTATGGCCTTTAATAATGACAATGTAGCTCAGACCCGTGACATCATGGATTTCTGGCGTCCAAATTACTCAACAACGCCTTATGTAAATGGTGTTTATTCTACCCAGCAATACTTAGATAGTTTGAAAACGACTTGGCTTGAATACCAAAAACGTTACCAGCTTACCTTAGATGATTTTGCGGCTGTCTGTTTCCATTTGCCTTACCCTAAATTAGCCTTAAAAGGCTTGAAAAAAATCATGGATAAGAACTTGCCTCAAGAGAAAAAAGACCTCTTGCAAAAGCATTTTGACCAGTCTATTCTCTACAGTCAAAAGGTGGGGAATATCTACACAGGTTCACTTTTCCTTGGACTTTTGTCTCTCTTGGAAAATACAGATAGCTTGAAGGCTGGGGATAAAATTGCCCTTTATAGTTACGGAAGTGGGGCTGTAGCTGAGTTCTTCAGTGGTGAATTGGTTGAAGGATATGAAGCTTATCTGGATAAAGACCGTTTGAACAAGCTCAACCAACGAACTGCCCTGTCTGTTGCTGACTATGAAAAAGTCTTCTTTGAGGAAGTAGACTTAGATGAAACAAACTCTGCCCAGTTTGCTGGCTATGAAAATCAAGATTTTGCCTTGGTTGAAATTGTGGACCACCAACGCCGTTATAGCAAGGTTGAAAAATAATGAAGATAAGTTGGAATGGATTTTCTAAAAAATCATACCAAGAGCGCCTCGAGCTGTTAAAAGCTCAGGCGCTCCTTAGTCCTGAGAAGCAAGTGAGTTTGGAGCAGGATGAACAGATGAGTGTGACTGTGGCAGACCAGCTGAGTGAGAATGTGGTGGGAACTTTTTCACTGCCTTATTCGTTGGTCCCAGAGGTTCTCGTTAACGGTCAGGAATACACAGTTCCCTATGTGACAGAAGAACCGTCCGTGGTTGCTGCGGCCAGCTATGCAAGTAAAATCATCAAGCGAGCAGGTGGCTTTACTGCTCAGGTTCATCAGCGCCAGATGATTGGGCAAGTAGCTCTTTATCAAGTTGCTAATCCTGAACAAGCGCAAGAAGAAATTGCCAGCAAGAAGGCGGAGCTCTTGGAACTTGCCAATCAAGCCTATCCTTCTATCGTTAAACGCGGGGGTGGGGCGCGTGATTTGCATGTAGAGCAGATTAAAGGCGAAACAGACTTCCTCGTTGTTTATCTCCATGTCGATACGCAGGAAGCCATGGGAGCAAATATGCTCAATACCATGCTGGAAGCCTTGAAGCCAGTCGTAGAAGAACTCAGTCAGGGACAGAGTCTCATGGGTATTCTGTCTAACTACGCGACCGATTCTTTGGTTACTGCAAGTTGTCGCATCGCCTTTCGCTATTTGAGCCTTCAAAAGGATCAAGGACGAGAAATTGCAGAGAAAATTGCTTTGGCGAGCCAATTTGCGCAAGCTGATCCTTATCGAGCAGCTACCCACAATAAAGGGATTTTTAATGGTATTGATGCCGTTTTGATTGCAACTGGTAATGACTGGCGTGCTATTGAGGCAGGAGCCCATGCCTTTGCTAGTAGAGAAGGACACTATCAAGGTCTTAGTCAATGGACACTGGACCTTGATAGAGAAGAATTGGTCGGTGAGGTGACCCTGCCTATGCCTGTAGCGACCAAAGGCGGCTCTATCGGCCTCAACCCTCGTGTAGCCCTCAGTCATGAATTACTAGGAAATCCTTCTGCTAAAGAATTAGCTCAGATTATCGTGTCTATCGGTCTCGCCCAAAACTTTGCGGCCCTCAAAGCCTTGGTGAGTACAGGAATTCAGCAAGGTCACATGAAATTGCAGGCTAAATCCTTGGCACTTCTCGCAGGTGCTAGTGAATCCGAGGTAGCTCCCCTAGTCGAGCGCCTCATCGCAGATAAAACCTTTAACCTAGAGACAGCCCAGCGCTATCTCGAAAACTTAAGATCATAAAAAAACTCAGACAAATTCAGTCTGAGTTTTCTTGTGCTTAAATGCTTTTTCCTGGTAAAAGAGTAACTGGTAAAAAGTAACCAGTTGTCGCGACTTCCTTGCCTTCGATTTTTTGCAAGAGGAGGTCAACAGTGAGGCAGGCAATTTCTTCCAGAGGTTGCTTGATAGTAGCCAATTGAGGATAATAATTCTCGATAAAGTAGGTCCCATCATAGCCGATGACTTTAAGCTCTTCTGGGACAGAAATGCCCAGTTCTTGAGCAATTTTAATAACCAGAATAGCTGTCAAATCATCTGAAGCAAAGATGGCATCTGGCTTTTGTCGAGTCAAGATATTCTTGATTTCCATTTCTTTTCTGACGGGAGAAAAGTCACTGGAAACATTGATAATAGGAGCTTTTGGGAGTACAGATGCAAAACCAGCGTGGCGCAGTCCGGTTGGCGAATTGGAATTGTCATTACCTGTAATCATAATGATAGACTGGGCGCCTGTCTTAACCAAGGTCTGAGCAGCAAGGAACCCACCAGCATAGTTATCAGAGGAGACGACAGGGATGTCTGGAGACAGGTTTCGGTCAAAGGAAATAATCGGTGCTGTCACGCGATTATAGTCTTCAATTCCCAAGTTATGACTACCAGAAATGATACCGTCCACCTGATTGGCTTCCAACATTTCGATGTATTCGCGTTCCTTCTCGGAATCGTGCTCACTGTTGCAGATGATGGTCTTGTAACCATTTTTGAAGAGCTGATGTTCCAGCTTGTCAATCAATTCTGCGTAGAAAACGTTGGAAATATTGGGGAAAATCAAACCGATTAACTTAGCTGATTTTCCTTGCAGACTACGAGCCAGGTTGTTGGGTTTATAGCCCAATTCTCGCATGGCTTCATTGACCTTTTGAATGGTTTTCTCTGATAAATAGCCTTTTTTATTGATAACCCGAGAAACGGTAGTAGGGCTGACACCTGCAAGTTTGGCGACATCAGTTAGTTTTGCGACCATAATCTAATTCATAGTAAGTTCCAGTTGGGTTTCCAGATTTGATGAGGATCCCATTTTGGTCCGCATGTGGGAAGACACGACCAGAAAATACTTTTTCTCCTTTATTGATGAAAATTTCAAAGACAGAGTTATCGATGAAGATTGTAGCAGTAGTAGCCTGATTCTCGATAGGGCAAGAACGAGTAGTTCCAAATTCTTGGGCATACTGTTCTCCAGCTTGGCTACGATCTACTGTCACTTGACCATTTACAAGGTCAAAGTTGATGGAAAGTCCCTTGCCTTCTTTATCAGCAAGTAAGACAATCTCGCTCTGGCTATTGGCTTCCAAGTTGAGTTCAAGTTCGTAAGTGTTCTTGGTTTGGACACGGTTTGAGAAGGCTTCTTCAGTAGCACGAAGGTCCTTGATAGCTGCGACTGGGTATTGGTAGAGTTTGCTGTCTTTGATAGTCAATTCTTTGACCAAAGAGAAGGTTCCTTGATGGTCAAAACGGTCAGATGGGTAAGAAACATCAGGCAAGCCAAGCCAGCTAACAGCTAGAGCACGTCCATCAGGAGCGTTGAAGGCTTGAGTTGCATAGGCTTCGAAACCATAGTCCATGTTTTGAAGTTGAGACACATCTACCATTTTGGCATTTTCAGGGTCAAAGGAAGCCCCAATCTTATACATATTTGGATAGATATTATCGTAATCTAGAACTTTCTTATCCAATCCTTGTGGGCAGTAAAGAAGGACAGGTTGCTCCCCTACAAAGATCAGATTTGGGCATTCCATCATATAGGCAGTGCGGTCGTTAGCAAAGTCAAGGTCGCCAACAGCTTGCCAGTTTGTGTAGTCGTTGTCAATAGCTTTGTAGAGACGAACGAAGCCTTTTTTCTCCAAATCTTGTCCACCGACGATGGCATAGTATTGACCTTTAAAATTAAAAATTTGCGGATCGCGGAAGTGGTCTGTAGAGTCTGCCGGCTGGTCAATTAAGATCTTGTCAATCTTCGTAATATTGCCTTCCTTATCCATCAAAGCCCCAATCTGGTATGGGTGACGGATCCAATTTTCATCGCGGACATTTCCTGTATAAAATAGGAATAAGTTATCGCCAAACTGCATGGCAGAACCAGAGTAGGCACCGTGGCTATCTAATGGAGTGTCAGGCAAAACTTTGACTCCAGTTTCTGTGAAATGAACCAAGTCCTCACTTTCCAATTGAACCCAAGATTTCAAACCGTGGGCTGCACCAAAAGGAAAGTTCTGATAAAAGACAATCCACTTCCCATCAAAGTAAGAAAAGCCATTGGGGTCATTGAGAAGTCCTGTTTTTGGCTCAACATGGTAATGAGTATGCCATGGAGATTGTGCCATATTTTCTTTTATATGTTGAATTTCTTCTTGCGTCCAATCTTGATAAAGTCTGTAACGACGCTCAGTTGTCCATTCCATTCATTCATTCCTCCAAAAATCTTATCACTTTTAATAGTAACCGTTTTCGGAAAAAAAAGCAAGCCTTTTATGTTAAAAAAGAGAAAAAACTGTCAAACGTTTATCACAAAATAAATGCAGGAAATCAATCAAATTTTCACGAAAATATGAAAGAGAATGAAACAAAACCCTTTTAAATAAGATTTTAAACTTATTTTTTCAAGGAATACCTGATAAAACAGTCAAAATCAATCAATCTAAAGCATGCTTACTAAGTGGATAGAATATTTTTTCTGCAAAACGCTTGACATATTTCTAAAACATGATAAAATAATAGTCGTAGGGCGGATAAAATCGCTTTCAAACAAGAACAAAATTTTATATAAGGAGATTTTTGCAAATGAACAATCAGGAAATTGCAAAAAAAGTCATCGATGCCTTGGGCGGACGTGAAAATGTCAACAGTGTTGCCCACTGTGCGACTCGTCTTCGTGTCATGGTCAAAGATGAAGGAAAAATCAATAAAGAAGTGATTGAGAACTTGGAAAAAGTTCAAGGTGCTTTCTTTAACTCAGGTCAATACCAAATCATCTTTGGTACAGGTACAGTTAACAAAATGTACGATGAAGTTGTTGCACTTGGTTTGCCAACATCATCTAAAGATGACATGAAAGCAGAAGCTGCTAAACAAGGGAACTGGTTCCAACGTGCTATCCGTACTTTCGGTGACGTTTTCGTTCCAATCATCCCAGTTATCGTAGCGACAGGTCTCTTCATGGGTGTGCGTGGTCTCTTGACTGCTCTTGGAATGACACTTCCAGCTGATGTGACAACTTACACTCAAATCTTGACAGATACAGCCTTTATCATCTTGCCAGGTTTGGTTGTGTGGTCAACCTTCCGTGTATTTGGTGGAAATCCTGCCGTTGGTATCGTTCTTGGTATGATGCTTGTTTCTGGCTCACTTCCAAACGCTTGGGCAGTCGCTTCAGGTGGTGAAGTAACAGCTATGTACTTCTTTGGTTTCATCCCTGTTGTTGGTTTGCAAGGTTCTGTTCTTCCAGCCTTCATCATCGGGGTTGTCGGAGCTAAATTTGAAAAAGCTGTCCGCAAGGTTGTTCCAGATGTCATTGACCTCTTGGTAACACCATTCGTGACACTTTTGGTCATGTCTATCCTTGGGCTCTTTGTTATCGGACCAGTCTTCCACGTTGTTGAAAACTACATCCTTATTGGTACAAAAGCAATTCTTGGCTTGCCATTTGGTCTTGGTGGTTTCTTGATTGGTGGGGTTCACCAATTGATTGTCGTGTCAGGTGTGCACCACATCTTCAACTTGCTTGAAGTGCAATTGCTTGCTGCTGACCATGCTAATCCATTCAACGCGATCATCACTGCGGCTATGACAGCCCAAGGTGCTGCGACTGTTGCGGTTGGTGTTAAAACTAAAAATCCAAAACTGAAAACACTTGCTTTCCCAGCTGCTCTTTCTGCCTTCCTCGGTATTACAGAGCCTGCTATCTTCGGGGTGAACTTGCGTTTCCGTAAACCATTCTTCCTTTCATTGATTGCTGGTGCAATCGGTGGTGGATTGGCTTCAATCCTTGGACTTGCTGGTACTGGTAGTGGTATCACTATCATCCCTGGTACAATGCTTTACATCGGTAATGGACAACTTCCACTATACCTTCTTATGGTAGCTGTATCATTTGCACTTGGTTTTGCTCTTACTTACATGTTTGGTTATGAGGATGAAAAAGAAGTTGCTACTGAAGTAGAGACAGAACGTTTGGTCCAAGAAGAAACAACTGGTAACATTCCAGCAGCTCTTCAAAATGAAACACTTGTAACTCCTATTGTTGGTGATGTTGTCGCTCTTGCTGATGTCAATGACCCAGTCTTCTCAAGCGGAGCTATGGGGCAAGGTATCGCTGTGAAACCAAGTCAAGGTGTGGTATATGCACCAGCTGATGCTGAAGTTTCAATTGCCTTTCCAACAGGACATGCTTTTGGTTTGAAAACAACTGATGGTGCTGAAGTTTTGATTCACGTTGGTATCGACACTGTAACAATGAACGGTGACGGTTTTGAAGCAAAAGTTGCTCAAGGTGATAAGGTTAAAGCTGGCGATGTTCTAGGAACATTTGACTCAAACAAAATCGCTGCAGCTGGTCTTGATGATACAACAATGGTTATCGTTACAAATACAGCTGACTACGCTTCAGTAGCTCCAGTCGCAACAGGTTCAGTTGCGAAGGGAGATGCTGTTATTGAAGTGAAAATCTAATTAATCCTCTCAAAATGAAAACGAACAAATGACATGTTTGTTCGTTTTTGCTTGAATGGTAAGATTTACAGAGGAAAATCTAAAAAATAGAGAAATTTAGACTTTCGAAATATGCTATAATAAAGAAAATAAAAACAAGAGGTTTATCATGACAAAATTATATGGAAGCTTGGAAGCGGGCGGTACAAAGTTTGTCTGTGCTGTCGGTGATGAAAACTTTAACGTTGTAGAAAAAACACAATTTCCAACAACAACTCCAATCGAAACAATCGATAAAACCATCGAGTTCTTCTCAAAATTCGATAACCTTGCTGGTCTTGCAGTCGGTTCATTTGGTCCGATTGATATTGATAAAAACTCAAAAACTTATGGCTTTATCACAACGACTCCAAAACCAAACTGGGCAAATGTGGACTTGCTTGGTGCCCTTCGTCGCGCTCTAAACGTGCCAATGTACTTCACTACAGACGTAAACAGCTCTGCTTACGGTGAAGTGGTTGCCCGTAACAATGCTGGTGGTCGTATCGAAAACTTGGTTTACTACACAATCGGTACAGGTATCGGTGCAGGTGTCATCCAACGTGGTGAGTTTATCGGCGGTGTGGGTCACCCTGAAATGGGTCATTATTATGTTGCTAGACACCCAATGGATATTGAAAAAGAGTTTAAGGGTGTTTGTCCTTTCCATAAGGGATGTCTGGAAGGCTATGCAGCTGGTCCAAGTTTGGAAGCTCGTACAGGTGTTCGTGGGGAAAATATTGAACTCAACAACCCTGTTTGGGATGTTCAAGCCTACTATATCGCTCAAGCTGCGGTCAATGCGACAGTGACTTTCCGCCCAGACGTGATTGTCTTTGGTGGAGGGGTCATGGCTCAACAACACATGCTGGACCGTGTCCGTGAGAAATTTACATCTCTTCTCAATGGTTACCTACCAGTGCCAGATGTGCGTGATTACATTGTAACGCCAGCAGTAGCAGGAAATGGTTCTGCTACTCTTGGAAACTTTGTCCTTGCAAAAGAAGTTTCAAAATAAAGCACAAAATCCGCTTGGGAAACCAAACGGATTTTTTACGTGTCAAAGCATTTGCCAGAAGAAGTCGATAATATAGGTCAGACCGTAGGTATAAACCACGAGGGTAAAGGGCTTGGTCAGAATGATGATGGTCATATAGCGCTTGAAGCTCATCTTGGTCAGAGCAACCAGCATACAGAGAAAGTCAGCTGGACTAATGGGCCAAATCATCATAAAGATAAAGAAACGGTCAAAACGATTGCCCTTATCCAACCAACCGATATACTTGTCATAGGTGCGCTTGCTGACGACAGACTGGACAAAGGCAGCTCCATAGAGGCGCACCAGATAAAAGATAATGGCACAGCCAATCACGATGCCGATATAGTTGTAAATCGTACCGATGATGTGCCCATAGATAAAGACCCCAGCCACCGAGGTCAAGGCCCCAGGAATGATAGGGACAACCGTTTGTAAAATCTGTAAAAAGATAAAGAGAGGTGGCCCCCAGATACCTGCCTGCTGGATAAAGGCAGAGAGGGTTTCCTTAGACTGTAAAATCCCAGCCTGATAAGCCCAAATACAGAAAATCAAACTCCCAACCCCACCGACAATCGATGAGATGTTGATAACTTGCTGTAAAAGGGGAGAAACAGCTTTCATTTGTTTATCCTGTGACATGTAAACTCCTCATAGATAGTATAACTCTACTATACCATATTTTGGAGGAGAAAGGGGATTTGATTGTTTTTGGTAGAGTGAAGCTCAAGAATTTAAGCCTAATTTTATTCCATTTATAAAATTTAAGAACTGGTTTCATGATATAATGTGTATAAGTAAATTCATATTGGAGAAATTAAATGAAGTCAACAATAGAAAAAATTAATAAATTTAGAGATGATCGTGACTGGAGAAAATTTCATAATGAAAAAGATTTAGCTATATCTATTTCATTAGAAGCTAGTGAACTTTTAGAATTATTTCAATGGAAAGAATCAAAAGATGTTACCAGTAAATCATTAAAAAGAATAAAAGAGGAACTAGCTGATGTTTTTATTTATTCTATTATGTTAGCAGATAATCTAAATTTAGATATTGAAAATATTATTGATGAAAAATTAGAAAAAAATGCTAGAAAGTATCCTGTTGAGATTAGCAAAGGTAGTAATAAAAAATATACTGAGTTGGAGAAATAATGGCTAATATAAAAAGTCCATTTATAAGAGAGATAGAGTATTCAAACAATGCTCTTGTAGATCTTAAAAATCAATTTAATTTTAGCGGACATAAAAATGAGATAAAATTTTTATTTGATTATCCGGTTGTCTATATTGTTAACGATGAGAAGGATAATCAATTTAGTGTATATGTAGGAGAAACTACTGATATAATTAGACGAACAAGTCAACACTTAATGGATGATATAAAGAAAGAAAATAGAGATGATTGGAGAGATTTTGCAAAATCTCCGACAACGAAGATGTTTGTAATTGGTCACAATCATTTTAATAAGTCGTTAACTCTAGATATAGAAAACCGGTTAATGCTTTATTTATCAAGTGTTACTAATGTCATAAGAGTACAAAACAGAAAAGAAAATCCTCAAAATGAATATTATACATCTCACGAATTAGATTCAATTTTTTCAAAAATTTGGCGTTCGTTAAATAGAAAAAATGAGTACTTGTTTCCAGCTGAAAGTATAGTTAGAAATTCTGCAATATTTAAATCTTCTCCTTTTCATAAATTAACCAATGAGCAATTAAAAGCAAAAAATGAAATCATTTTTAAAATTACATCAGCGCTTAGTAAGAACGAGTTTGGAACTTTAATCTTGGTTAAAGGAGAAGCTGGTGCTGGTAAAACTGTTTTGATGAGTTCTTTAATCGATGATCTATTAAATTCTGATGACACGGATTTCATAAGAGAAAATAATGTAATTAATTTGGTTGTTAATCATGATGATCAATTGAGTGTCTATAAAGAAATAGAGAAAAAGCTTGAATGGAAGAGTGGTTCAACTCTTGATGTTGCTATGAAACCAACTCAGTTTTTAAACGCACTAAAAAAGCAAGATGCTAATGCTGGTATAGTTGTTATTGACGAAGGACACTTACTTTTGACTGCAAAAAATCAAGCTTATCAAGGTGGTAATCATTTAAAGGATATACTATCAAAATCGAAAGTAGTAGTTTTAGTGTACGATGATAATCAAATAATGAATAAATCTCAAATATGGGTAGATGATTCATTTTTGACTTTACAACATCAAGCGAGGCTGTCTGGCAATTTAATTGAATTAAATAATCAAATGCGTATAAAAGCTAGTGAATCAACAATTAGTTGGATTAGAAATATTATTGATAAAAGAGAAATTACCAAATTAAAAGAAGATAATAACTATGATATCCAGATATTTAATTCTCCCAAGGAATTACAGAATGCTATTAAATTAAAAGATGAGAATCGTCATTTAGGGATTTCTAGGCTAATAGCAACTTATGATTGGGAATATAGCAGTCAATCTAAACCTGAATATAAAGATTATTGGTGTGTGGAAATAGATGACTGGTCTTGTCCTTGGAATAGAGAATTGAGTAGGGATAGGAAAAACTCTAAACTTTCTTGGATTGAACAACCACAAACTATTGGTGAAGTAGGATCCACTTTTACTGTGCAAGGTTTTGATTTGAATTATGCTGGAGTCATTATTGGTCCATCGGTTAAATATAGAGATGGTAAAATTATGTTTGATATCTCTGCTAGTAAAAATAAAGGAGCAGTTCAAAATAGGAAACTCGAAAATGGTGAAATGAAAAATTTTGGTGAAGATCTTTTAAAAAATGAATTAAATGTTTTACTTACAAGAGGAGTAAATGGACTCTATATCTACGCAGTAGATGAAGAACTTCAAGCGGCTTTAAAAAAGGCAATTTTATAAGATTATAAAGTAGGAATAGATATTTCTGAATCCAAACATGGTATAATGTCAATTATGAATAACAACCAACGTGCCCTTTGCCAGCAACTCTGGGCGAGAAACAAATACCTCGTGTTGAGCCATTCCAGCAATATTTACAATGAGATTCGCCAATACTTGAAGAATGAAGAGGTGGAGGTAAGTCATGTTCAAGAACTAATCGATCGTGCCTGTCAAATCCCTGAGCATAGAGGTCAGGCTTGCAATGCCTTTCAGCATATTTGGGGCTATTTCAAAAAGAAAGCGACAGATGCTGAGCGCAAGGACTACATGCTCCTGCTGGATCGCTACCGCTTTGGTCAGGCTTCTAAGGAAGACTTAATCGCTAAGACTCGAGATTTGCTTGATTGCTATCCCAATACCTACTTGCAACATTCGACTTTACTGAAAGGAGATTGCCATGAGACTTTGGCATGAGGATTTGATTTCACAACTTCCCCGTCCTCAACTCTTGGGACAGCATCGAGAGTGCTGTGCCCTGCGTGGCAATGGCTGGGGCAGAAAGCATGCGACGGTTGACTATGTCTTTACTCACTCGCCCTACCGTCTCTATGCCTATCATCGCTTGATTGTGAAGGAAATGGCTGACCGTGGATACAATGTCAGTCCAGAGTGGCTGGACAAGAACTACCGCGGTAAGACTTGCCCTCTTTATGAAGATTTAGTAGAGGAAAAGTTGACTAGTCCTATATACAGCGAACATGATGCTTCCTACTATGAGGAATGTCTAGCTAATCTCCGAGGAAAGGGGATTGAACTGGAGTAAACGTAAGAATTATCAGCACTTTATAACTCTTTCCGTAATTTTTTTCGAATAATAAAGATGAGACCTTTAGAGTTTTTCTAAGGTCTTCTTTTTATGAGTGTTCAGATTTACTTTTAATAACTTTTGAGTTATAATTAAATTAGAAAGAGGTTGCTTGGTGCATACGATTTACTTCTATAAGGACAAAAATGGAAACGAGCCAGTCTTGGATTATATGAGAGAATTGGCTAGTCAGAAAAGTAAGGATAGCCGCATCAAACTCAATAAACTAAATGACTATATCGAGTTGCTTAGTCAGCATGGTACGAGAGCTGGGGAACCCTATATCAAACATTTGGAAGATGAGATATGGGAACTAAGACCACTGAGAGATCGAATTTTATTTGTAGCATGGGTTGATGGTAGTTTTGTTCTTTTACATCATTTTGTCAAAAAGACTCAGAAAACTCCTAGAAGAGAAATTGAAAAAGCCAAGCGTGAACTAAAGGACTTAAAAGAAAGAAGGTTAAGTGATGAAGAATAGTGCTATTGGGAGTAACTGGAAGGATGTCCGGTCAGAACTTTTTACCAAGGAGGAAATACTTGAAAGTGATATGCGAGTGGCTATCATGAGTGAGCTGATTGAGGCTAGGCATGAACAAGGAATCAGCCAGAAAAAGCTAGAAGAACTTAGTAGAGTAAGCCAGCCTGTCATAGCTAGAATGGAAACAGGAAAGACTAGTCCTCAGTTGGATACAGTCTTGAAAGTTTTAGCCAGTTTAGGAAAGACACTAGCAGTAGTCCCCCTCGAACAGAGAAAGAGTTGATAGGAAGAACTTGGAAAACTTTAACAAATTTAATAGTTATAGTGCCTCAAGTATATAATATAGAAAAATTATGCTTTATTTATATCAAGTGCGAACGAAGTGAGCTTTTAGCGGATATTTCCCGCTATAGTGGTATTCTAGATAATAATTTATTATTATCTAGAACGGAATTTTTGAGACATTCTGGCTCAAAAATTAGGGATGAAATTACGAAGTAAGTTGCTCCTGTCCGCACTTTTCAGGGAAATATCAGAATTACAAAAGAAAAATCAACCTATAGTCTTTTCTAATAACAAGCCATAGTCACTTATAAGAATTACTAATAACGCGTTTGAGCATTCTAACCGGAATACGCCTATAAAACAAGCTATACAAAGGATTTGAGGCATTTGTTTCAAGTCTTTTTCTTTTGTCTAAAACAGAGATATAGTTTCAAACTATATCAAAGCCTAATTTTTTACAATTATACAGACGCATT
Source organism: Streptococcus sp. 27098_8_103 (assembly GCF_041432345.1). Classification (GTDB taxonomy): domain Bacteria; phylum Bacillota; class Bacilli; order Lactobacillales; family Streptococcaceae; genus Streptococcus; species Streptococcus mitis_BV. The sequence continues at coordinate 49,029 of NZ_JAPVZK010000010.1, read as the reverse complement.
CTTTTCTGTTAAGATAGTTTCAACAACAAATTTTGGAGGACACATCATGTCAACTACAATCATCGGTTTCCCTCGTTTGGGCGAATTCCGCGAATTAAAATTTACAACTGAAAAATACTTTAGAAAAGAAATCTCAGAAGAAGAACTCTTGGCAGCCGCAAAAGATTTGCGTGCTAAACACTGGAACATTGTCAAAGAAAAAGGCATCACTGAAATTCCATCAAATGACTTTTCTCACTATGACAACTTCCTAGATGCAGCTTTCCTTTTCAACGTGGTACCTGCTTCAGTTCAAAACTTGGACTTATCTGACCTTGAGCGCTACTTCGCTTTGGGTCGTGGTTACCAAGGAGAAAAAGGGGATGTTCGTGCTCTTCCAATGAAGAAGTGGTTCAACACCAACTACCACTACATCGTTCCTAAGTTTGAAAAAGACACTCAAGTAAAATTGGCTGGTCACAAAATCTTCGATGAGTTCCAAGAAGCAAAAGAACTTGGATTGAACACTCGCCCAGTTCTTGTAGGTCCATTCACTTTCCTTCAATTGTCAGACTTTGAAGAAGGCGTGAAAGCAGAAGATTTCGTAGACAGCTTAGTTGCTGCTTACCAAGAAGTTTTTGCAAAATTGGCTGAACTTGGTGCGACTCGCATCCAATTGGATGAAGCGGCTCTTGTGAAAGATTTGACCGCCGAAGAAAAAGCTCTCTTCTTGAACCTCTACAACAAACTCTTGGCTGACAAAAAAGGTCTTGAAGTCTTGCTTCAAACTTACTTCGGAGACGTTCGTGACGTCTACGCTGACCTTGTAAACTTACCAGTAGATGCTATCGGTCTTGACTTCGTTGAAGGTAAGAAAACTCTTGAACTCGTTAAAGCTGGCTTCCCAGCTGACAAGACTCTTTATGCAGGTATTGTCAATGGTAAAAATATCTGGCGTAACAACTACGAAAAGAGCTTGGCTGTTCTTGAGCAAATCCCAGCTGAAAACATTGTCTTGACAAGCTCATGCTCACTTCTTCATGTGCCATTTACAACAGCTAACGAAGAATTTGAACCAGCTATCTTGAACCACTTTGCCTTTGCAGTTGAAAAATTGGATGAGATCCGTGATTTGGATGCTATCCGCAATGGTCAAGGTGAAGCAGCACTTGCAGCCAACAAAGAACTCTTTGCGACTGAGCGTGTTGGTGAAAATGCGGAACTTCGTGCGCGTATCGCTGGCTTGACAGACGCAGACTACACTCGTTTGCCAGCCTTTGCAGAACGTGAAGCTATCCAAGAAGAAGCTTTCAAACTTCCAGCTCTTCCAACAACAACTATCGGTTCATTCCCTCAAACCAAGGAAGTTCGTGCTAAACGTTTGGCTTACCGTAAAGGTGAATTGTCTCAAGAAGAGTACGACGCTTTCCTTGCTGAAACGATCGATGAATGGATTAAATGGCAAGAAGATATCGACTTTGATGTCCTTGTTCACGGTGAATTTGAGCGTAACGACATGGTTGAGTACTTCGGTCAAAACTTGTCAGGTTACCTCTTCTCTAAAAATGGTTGGGTACAATCATACGGTATGCGTGGAGTTAAACCACCAATCATCTGGGGTGATGTCACTCGTCTTAACCCTATCACTGTTAAATGGTCTAGCTATGCACAAAGCCGTACAAACAAACCTGTTAAAGGTATGTTGACTGGACCTGTTACCATCCTCAACTGGTCATTCCCACGTGAAGACATCTCTATCAAGGATTCTACTCTTCAAATCGCCCTTGCTATCAAGGATGAAGTGCTTGACCTTGAAGCTGCTGGTGTGAAAATCATCCAAATCGATGAGGCTGCTCTTCGTGAAAAATTGCCACTCCGTCGTAGCGACTGGTATGAAGACTACCTTGACTGGGCAATTCCTGCCTTCCGCTTGGTACACTCAACAGTAGCGCCAGACACACAAATCCACACTCACATGTGTTACTCAGAATTTACAGATATCATCCCAGCTATCGACAACATGGATGCAGACGTTATCTCATTTGAAGCTAGCCGTTCAAACCTTGAAATCTTGGACGAACTCAAAGCGAAAAACTTCCAAACAGAAGTGGGACCTGGGGTTTACGATATCCACTCACCTCGTGTGCCAAATGAAGGCGAAATCGACAATACAATCGAAGCCATCCTTGCTAAAGTGCCAAGCAAGAAAGTTTGGATCAACCCTGACTGTGGTTTGAAAACACGTGGTATTCCAGAAACAAAAGAAAGCTTGATCCGCCTTGTTGAAGCAGCTAAAGCTGCGCGTGAGAAATTGTAAGATAAGGATTTCTCTAGAAGCACTGTTTGGTCAATCTGCCTGTTTCACTTGGATTTTAGGAATCCAGCTAACGAAAAAAATCAACTAGAAAAGGATAAGGACTATGTCAAGCCAAACACCGTCACTCTCATTTGAAGTGTTCCCTCCCAACCCAGCCGTGGGTAATGATAACATTATTTCTGCTCTTCAAGATATGCAGGAGTTGGCTCCTCACTTTATCAGTGTAACTGCCAGCAATAATAAATTTAATATCAAGGAAACGACGGTTCGTTTGGCTGACTTTATCCAAAATGACTTGGCGATTCCGACTATTGCTCACTTGCCAGCCATCTATTTGACCAAGGACAAGGTTGCTGAAACGATTGCAGACTTGGACAAGGTTGGGGTGCAGAAAATCTTGGCTCTTCGTGGGGATATTATTCCAGATGTGGAACCACAAAAGGATTTCCGCTACGCAACTGACTTGATCGAGTTCATTAAGGAGCAAGCCCCTCACTTTGATATTGTTGGTGCTTGTTATCCAGAAGGTCATCCAGATTCACCAAATCAGATTTCAGATATTCAAAATCTTAAGAAGAAAGTGGATGCAGGTTGTTCGAGCCTTGTAACTCAGCTTTTCTTTGACAATGAGCGCTTCTATGATTTCCAAGATAAGTGCATCTTGGCTGGGATTGATGTTCCTATTCATGCAGGGATTATGCCAATTCTGAATCGAAATCAGGCTCTCCGTCTCTTGAAGACTTGTGAGAATATCCATCTTCCACGTAAATTTAAAGCCATCTTAGACAAGTATGAGCATGACCCTGAGTCGCTCAGAGCAGCAGGACTTGCCTATGCAGTGGACCAAATCGTGGACTTGGTAACTCAGGATGTTGCCGGTGTGCATCTCTACACTATGAACAATGCTGAAACAGCAAAATACATCCACCAAGCAACTCATGCCTTGTTTAATCATCAGTCTCTAGGATAATAAAAAGCAAACCATTCTTCTCAGGTGAGGGGAATGGTTCCTTTTTAATGGTAAAGGCCGCACTTTTTAAGAAAAATATGATAAAATAGACTCTGTACGTACTTGATACAAAGATGAGGGTATTAAAAAAATAATGCATTTTAACTGAGAGTCTTAGATGCTTTAGTATCAAACCTTTCTAATGATTTGTATCTTGAATAATTGAACACGGGCTAAATCCCTAGTGAAAAAGATAGATTTCCTGGTGTACATGGTACACTGCGTCAATCGAATGATATCTTGTGTAATTGAACCCGGCCGAAAAGCTGTGTAAAAAAGATAAACTGTCTTGTCTTCATCGAAGACTTCGTCAGTTTCCTATTTTTACTTTGCTTTTGACGTCCTTAGTATCTTGATCTTTGTAGGCAAGGCGTATAATTTCATCAATCCAAAGGGGATTAAAATGACAAAACAAGTGTTTCAAACGACTTTTGCGGGTCGTGAGTTAATTGTAGAGACTGGTCAGGTTGCTAAGCAAGCGAATGGCGCAGTTGTTGTACGTTACGGTGAGTCAACTGTCTTGACTGCTGCCGTTATGTCTAAGAAAATGGCAACTGGAGATTTCTTCCCTCTTCAAGTCAACTATGAAGAAAAAATGTATGCGGCTGGGAAGTTTCCTGGTGGCTTTATGAAACGTGAAGGACGTCCTTCAACAGATGCGACTTTGACAGCGCGTTTGATTGACCGTCCAATCCGACCAATGTTTGCGGAAGGTTTCCGTAATGAAGTCCAAGTCATCAACACCGTGCTTTCTTATGATGAAAATGCTTCTGCACCAATGGCTGCTATGTTTGGTTCATCCTTGGCGCTTTCTATCTCAGATATTCCATTTGACGGACCAATTGCTGGGGTACAAGTGGGCTATGTAGATGGTCAAATCATTATCAACCCTACGCAAGAACAAGCAGAGCAATCGCTCCTTGAATTGACAGTAGCTGGTACCAAACACGCCATTAACATGGTAGAATCTGGTGCTAAAGAATTATCAGAAGAAATCATGTTGGAAGCTCTCCTTAAAGGGCATGAAGCAGTCAAAGAATTGATTGCCTTCCAAGAAGAAATCGTTGCAGCAGTTGGTAAGGAAAAAGCAGAAGTAGAATTGCTTCATGTGGACGCTGAATTGCAAGCTGAAATCATCGCAGCCTACAACAGCGACCTCCAAAAAGCGGTTCAAGTTGAAGAAAAATTGGCTCGTGAAGCTGCAACTCAAGCAGTTAAGGACCAAGTTACTGCTGTGTATGAAGAAAAATATGCAGACCATGAGGAATTTGACCGTATCATGCGTGATGTGGCTGAAATCTTGGAACAAATGGAACACGCAGAAGTGCGTCGTTTGATCACAGAAGACAAGGTACGTCCTGACGGTCGTAAGATTGATGAAATCCGTCCTTTGGATGCGGTTGTTGACTTCCTTCCTCGTGTGCACGGCTCTGGCCTCTTCACTCGTGGACAAACTCAGGCTCTTTCAGTCTTGACCTTGGCCCCAATGGGTGAAACTCAAATCATTGATGGTTTGGATCTAGAGTACAAGAAACGCTTTATGCATCACTATAACTTCCCACAATACTCTGTAGGGGAAACTGGTCGTTACGGTGCACCTGGTCGTCGTGAAATCGGTCACGGTGCTCTCGGTGAGCGTGCCCTTGCTCAAGTCTTGCCAAGTTTGGAAGAATTCCCATATGCTATCCGCTTGGTAGCTGAGGTCTTGGAATCAAATGGTTCTTCATCTCAAGCTTCTATCTGTGCGGGAACGCTTGCACTTATGGCTGGGGGTGTGCCAATCAAGGCGCCAGTAGCAGGGATTGCCATGGGTCTCATCTCAGATGGAAACAACTACACAGTCTTGACAGATATCCAAGGTTTGGAAGACCACTTTGGAGACATGGACTTTAAGGTTGCAGGAACTCGTGACGGGATTACAGCCCTACAAATGGATATCAAGATTCAAGGAATCACTGCAGAAATCTTGACTGAGGCTCTTGCCCAGGCTAAGAAAGCGCGTTTTGAAATACTTGATGTGATTGAAGCAACCATTCCAGAAGTTCGTCCAGAATTGGCTCCAACTGCTCCGAAAATTGATACCATCAAGATTGATGTTGACAAGATTAAGATTGTTATCGGTAAGGGTGGAGAAACCATCGACAAGATTATCGCTGAAACAGGCGTTAAGATTGATATTGACGAAGAAGGAAATGTGTCTATCTACTCTAGCGACCAAGATGCCATCAATCGTGCTAAAGAAATTATTGCTGGTTTGGTTCGTGAAGCTAAGGTGGACGAAGTTTACCGTGCTAAAGTCGTTCGTATCGAGAAATTTGGTGCCTTTGTTAACCTCTTTGACAAGACGGATGCCCTTGTTCATATCTCTGAGATGGCTTGGACGCGTACCAATAATGTCGAAGACTTGGTAGCAATCGGGGATGAAGTTGATGTTAAGGTTATCAAGATTGATGAAAAAGGACGTGTGGATGCTTCTATGAAAGCTCTTCTACCTCGTCCTCCAAAACCTGAACGTGATGAAAAAGGTGAAAAATCAGAGCGTCCTCACCGCTCACGTCATCACAAGGACCACAAACCTAAGAAAGAATTTACAGAAACACCAAAAGATTCAGAATAAGAAAAGGAGAAATGTATGGGATGGTGGCGAGAAACCATTGATATCGTAAAAGAAAATGATCCAGCGGCCCGCACCACTTTGGAGGTTTTGCTGACTTATCCAGGTGTCAAGGCCTTGGCGGCCCACCGTCTCTCGCATTTTCTCTGGAAGCATGGCTTCAAACTCCTGGCTCGTATGCACAGTCAGTTCTGGCGCTTTTGGACTCAGATTGAGATTCATCCGGGTGCTCAGATTGATTCAGGTGTCTTTATCGACCATGGTTCTGGCTTGGTGATTGGAGAGACAGCTATCGTTGAGACGGGAGTTCTCCTCTATCATGGGGTGACTCTTGGGGGGACTGGTAAGGATGTTGGCAAACGCCATCCGACCGTTCGTCAGGGTGCCCTTATATCAGCACATGCCCAAGTTATTGGTCCTGTAGAAATTGGTGCAAATGCCAAGGTCGGTGCTGCAGCAGTTGTCGTAGCAGATGTACCTAGTGATGTGACGGTTGTCGGTATTCCGGCCAAGATTGTCCGAGTTCATGGACAGAAGGATGAACCTACGATCCACGAAGTCGAAGAAAAACGAGAGTACTACGTCAATAAACTCGAGCAGGCTAAAGAAGCCAGTCACAGATCGTCTGGGTTGTAGAGGATAGCTATATGATTCAAGTAAGAAACAAGTTAAGCCAAGAGGAGCTATCTGAGGCGAAAAAACTAATTAACTGTTGCCAAAACTATGACGGTACCTATCGTGATCCCTATCTCTCTAACATGCTTAATTTTGACCCAAACATGCCCGCCTTTTTCCTTTGTTATGAAAAAGGCGAACTTGTTGGTTTATTAACTGTCTATGCAGATGACCAAGATGTAGAAGTGACGATACTGGTTCATCCAGCTCATCGCCATCAGGGGATTGCGCGTGCATTGTTTACTAGTTTTGAGAAAGAAACGGCTTCTTTCCCTATTCGTTCAGTTACTTTTCAGGCAGAGCGTGTTTTTCTAGACCGTTATCCTGATTTTGTTAGCAACTGGGGATTGGTCGAGGATGAAGAGACAGAAACTTGGTTAGGTAAGGATAGAAAACCTTATCCGTTAGAAAAGCTTTCCAATCTTGAAGTTTTGTTAGCAGATAGTTCGTATCAGGATCAAATTAGTCAGTTAAAATTTCAGGCATTCTCAGAGGAACATGAATCGAGAGAAGTTGTGGATAGATATGTCGCTGAAGCTCTGAAAGATCCAGAAAGTCGCTTATATATTTTGTTAAAAAACGATCAGGTCATTGGAACTTGCACGGTTGATTTATCTAGCGATACGAATTACCTCTATGGTTTGGCAATATCGGAACCTGAACGCGGAAAAGGCTATGGAAGCTATTTAGCAAAATCACTTGTCAACCAACTAATTGAGCAAAATAATAAGAAATTTCAGATTGCAGTGGAAGATAGCAATGTAGGTGCCAAGCGCTTGTATGAAAAAATTGGCTTTGTCAAACAGACTCAGGTGGTTTATCTGAATGAGAAAGGAGCAAGGGATTCCGAAGTGTAGAGACATTCGGACTGAAATTCAATTGAACTCTTAGTGACGAAACTAACAGTTCTTGGATTTTAGCTTTCCTGATTATGATTTATGATTAAAATCTATGACACCATGTCTCGTGATTTGCGAGAATTTGTCCCAATCGAGGACAGCAAGGTCAAGATGTATGTTTGTGGGCCAACCGTGTACAACTATATCCACGTGGGGAATGCCCGCTCAACAGTAGCTTTTGATACGGTTCGTCGCTATTTTGAGTACCGTGGGTATGAGGTTGCCTATATTTCCAATTTTACAGATGTAGATGATAAGATTATCAACCGTGCCAAGGAGGAGGGCATCACGCCTCAGGAGGTTGCGGACAAGTACATCGCTGCCTTTCGTGAGGATGTGACGGCCTTGGGCGTGAAACCTGCGACTCGCCACCCTCGTGTGGTGGAGTTTATGGCTGACATCATCCGCTTTGTGGAAGACTTGATTGAAAAAGGCTTTGCCTACGAGAGTCAAGGAGATGTCTATTTCCGTGTGGAAAAATCTCACAACTATGCCAAGTTGGCCAATAAAACCTTGGAAGACTTGGAGCTGGGTGCTTCAGGTCGTACCGATGAAGAAACAGCTCGTAAGGAAAATCCTGTAGACTTTGCCCTCTGGAAATCTGCCAAATCAGGCGAGATTTCTTGGGACAGTCCTTGGGGACCTGGTCGTCCAGGCTGGCACATCGAGTGTTCAGTCATGTCGACAGAGATTTTGGGCGACACCATTGATATTCACGGTGGTGGAGCTGACCTAGAGTTTCCTCACCATACCAATGAAATTGCCCAGTCAGAAGCCAAAACAGGTAAGACATTTGCCAACTACTGGATGCACAATGGCTTTGTCAATATCGATAATGTCAAGATGTCCAAGTCCTTGGGTAACTTTATCACCGTACATGATGCCCTTAAAACTCTTGATGGGCAAGTGCTTCGATTCTTCTTTGCGACACAACATTACCGTAAGCCTATCAACTTTACGGAAAAGGCAGTGCGTGATGCAGAGACCAATCTCAAGTATCTGAAAAACACCTATGAGCAACCATTTACTGGAACTGTAGATGCTCAAGAGTTACAGGCCTTTAAAGATAAGTTTGTAGCTGCTATGGATGAGGATTTCAACTCTGCCAACGGTATTACAGTAGTCTTTGAAATGGCCAAATGGATCAATTCAGGCAACTATGATACAAGTGTCAAGCAAGCTCTTGCAGATATGTTGGAAGTCTTTGGAATTGTCTTTATTGAGGAAGTTTTGGACGCTGAGATCGAATCCTTGATTCAAAAACGCCAAGAAGCGCGTGCCAATCGTGACTTTGCGACAGCGGACCAGATCCGTGACCAATTGGCTGCTCAAGGGATTAAACTCCTTGACACCAAGGATGGAGTGAGGTGGACACGTGATTGATGTCAATCTCATTAACGGAATTGCGTTAGCTTTTGAAGGAGATGCGGTGTATTCTATGTATATTCGCCGTCACCTCATTCTTAAAGGCATGACCAAGCCCAATAAACTCCACCAAGAAGCGACCAAGTATGTGTCGGCCAAAGCTCAGGCTCGTTTGATTTCCCTCATGTTGGAGGAGCAGGTCCTAACGGAAAAAGAAGAAGAAATCTACAAACGTGGTCGCAATACCAATAGTCACACCAAGGCCAAAAATGCTGATGTGGTGACTTACCGTATGTCCACAGGTTTTGAAGCAGTCATGGGCTATCTCCATATGACTGAAAATCTGGAACGTCTTGAGAGCTTGATTTCGTGGTGCATCCAAAAAGTGGAAGGCTAGGACATGATGGCAAAAGAATTACAAGACTGGTTTCCTGAGGCTCAGATTTCAGACCAACCAGTAGAGAAAGAGGGCTATCTCACTCTCCCTTTAGCTTCTCAGCAGTGGATTTTGCTGGAGGAAGCTAGGCTCAGCGAGCGTGAAAAGCAGTTGGTTGCCCTTTTAACCCAGCAGGAGCAGGCTCGTTCGCTCAATCCTTGGTATTCTTATCTGGTTGAGGGGAAGGGACAGGCACCACAAGCTTTTAAAAAGATTCAGTTGGTTTATTGTCATCTTTCCTATTTTCAGCAGGAAAATCTAGCCTCTTGGTTAGACATGATGCGAACTCTTTTTCCTAACTGTCAGACGGTGCTTCAGGTCGGAGCTCAGGATTATGTTTTCGTGCTTCAACAAGATAAGTACACCCCTGTACGAGCTATTTTAAGCGATACGATTGAAGCAGTTGAGTATGACTTTGGATTGCGTTTGTCAATCATGTTAGGTCAGGTTTGGTCTCAGACAGGACATCATGCCTTATCAGACTTAATCAAAGCGGAGCGCGATTTGTTCAAGACTTGGTGGCGTCAGGGTCACCAAGGTGTTCATACTTTTTCTCAGCTCTATCTTTGGAGTATAGGGGAAAGAATTGTGGACCTGGGAGTCATTAAAGAATGCCTGCACCAGATGATTTTGGACCAGGATCAGATTCAGGAAATCATTCTCTCCCTTTGGGAAAATAGTGCCGTTCTCACTAAAACAGCCCAGCAGCTCTATCTGCACCGTAATTCTCTCCAATACAAGATTGATAAATGGGAAGAATTGACAGGGCTTCAGTTGAAGGAATTGACTGACCTGACTCTGTGTTATCAATTGATTTTACCAGATATTCTCTAAAGTTTTGTGCAAGTTGCACAGAACTTTTTTATTTTTTTGGTCATCTTGCCATAGAAATGTAAAGCGTTTTCATATATAATAAAACTATCAAAAGACAAAAGGAGTTCACCTCATGGTAGAATTAAATCTTAAAAATATTTACAAAAAATATCCAAACAGCGAACACTACTCAGTTGAAGACTTCAACCTGGACATCAAAGACAAAGAATTTATCGTTTTCGTAGGTCCTTCAGGATGTGGTAAATCAACTACTCTTCGTATGATTGCTGGTCTTGAAGACATCACAGAAGGTACTGCATCTATCGATGGTGTGGTTGTCAACGACGTAGCTCCAAAAGACCGTGACATCGCCATGGTATTCCAAAACTACGCTCTTTACCCACACATGACTGTTTATGACAACATGGCTTTCGGTTTGAAATTGCGTAAATACAGCAAGGAAGACATCGACAAACGTGTGCAAGAAGCAGCTGCAATCCTTGGTTTGAAAGAATTCTTGGATCGTAAACCAGCTGACCTTTCAGGTGGTCAACGTCAACGTGTTGCCATGGGTCGTGCTATCGTCCGTGATGCAAAAGTATTCTTGATGGACGAACCTTTGTCAAACTTGGATGCCAAACTTCGTGTATCTATGCGTGCTGAAATCGCTAAAATCCACCGTCGTATCGGAGCTACAACTATCTACGTAACTCACGACCAAACAGAAGCGATGACACTTGCAGACCGTATCGTTATCATGTCAGCAACTAAAAATCCTGCTGGTACAGGTACTATCGGACGTGTAGAACAAATCGGTACACCTCAAGAAGTTTACAAAAACCCAGTTAACAAATTCGTAGCAGGATTCATCGGAAGCCCAGCTATGAACTTCATCAACGTGAAATTGGTTGGTAGCGAAATTGTTTCTGACGGTTTCCGTTTGAAAGTTCCAGAAGGAGCATTGAAAGTTCTTCGTGACAAAGGCTACGAAGGTAAAGAATTGATCTTCGGTATCCGTCCAGAAGACGTGAATGCAGAACCTGCTTTCCTTGAAACATTCCCAGAATCAGTTGTCAAAGCTACTATCTCTGTATCAGAATTGCTTGGTTCAGAATCTCACCTTTACTGCCAAGTTGGTAAAGATGAATTTGTTGCCAAAGTTGATGCTCGTGACTACTTGCAAACAGGTGCAACAGTTGAACTTGGATTTGACTTGAACAAAGCACACTTCTTCGACGTAGAAACTGAAAAAACAGTCTACTAAGCAAATGAAATGTCAAAACACTGCTAGAGAAATCTGGCAGTGTTTTTGAGTGTTTGCGTAGAAAAACTCTCCAATGTCCTTGGAGAGCTAATTTGTTATTCTGCTGCTTGTTGCCAACGTTTTGCTAGCATATGAGACAGGCTAGAGATTGCTAGGTTAAAGCTGAAGTAGATGAGGGCAATCAGGATATAAAGACTGAAGACTTGCTCTGGTTCGAAATAACGGCCCATGAGAATTTGGCTGGCTCCAAAGAGCTCTTGTAGGGCTATAACAGAGTAGAGAAGACTGGTATCCTTAATCACGGTTACAAACTGAGAAATGATGGCTGGCAGCATTTTACGAATGGCTTGTGGGAGAATGATGTGGTAGAGGATTTGGGCTGAGGTAAATCCTTGCGACATTCCTGCTTCGTATTGCCCCTTGTCTACGGCATTGAGACCACCTCGGATAATCTCAGCCAAGGCTGCTGAGGTAAAGAGGGTAAAGGCAGTGATTCCTGCTGGTGTGGATTTCATCTTGAACACCAAAAAGATAGTGAAAATCCAGAGGAGGTTGGGAACGTTACGCACAAACTCGATGTAAATGCTGGAAATAATACGCAAGATAGGATTTTTCCCATTTCTCATAACCGCTAGCACTGTACCGATAAGTGTAGAAAGGACGATGGCAATCAGAGAAATGTAGAGGGTCAAGCCAAATCCTTTAAAGATAAAGACTAGGTTATCTGGGGTCAAAACTTCTAAAATGGATTCCATAGTAACCTCCTAAAGTGAATAGGCTTTTTTGTTGGCTTGCTCCATCTTGCGACCAAACTGGGCAACAGGGAAGCATAGAGAAAAGTAGAGAAGGGCAGCACCTAGAAAGGCTGGGATATAGTTTCCGTTAAGAGCTGACCAAGATTTGGTCACAAACATCAAGTCTACGCCAGAGATGATTGCGACTGTTGAAGTATTCTTGATGAGGTTGACGATTTGGTTGGTCAAAGGAGGTAGAATGATACGGAAGGCTTGAGGCAAGATAATCAAGCGCATGGCGCTGATATAGGTAAAACCTTGCGACAAGGCGGCCTCCATCTGACCGCTAGGAATCGACTGAATACCTGAGCGAATCACCTCAGCTATATAGGCGCCGTGATAGAGTCCTACACAGAGTACAGCTGTCCAATAAATCGGAATCATGATGGTGTGGTCACTGATAAGAGGTAGACCATAAAAAACAATGACAAACTGCACCAAGAGGGGAGTGTTTTGATAAAATTCTACAAAGATACGAGCCAAAATTCTCAATATCGGACGTTTACTGGTTGACATGGCTCCGAAGAAGATGCCTAAAACCATGGCTAGGATAAAGGATCCAATCGCTAGGGCAAGAGTGAAGAGGAAACCATTGAAAAATTGTCCAAAATCCTGAAAATAGGCTGTCCAAGATGATAAATCTGTCATGGGGTGTCCTCCTTAATCTGCAGTATGGCTAGATGGTTTGAGTTTGTAACGGTCATAGAGTTTCTGCAAACTGCCATCCTTGCTCCATTTAATAACCAAGTTATCAAGATAGTCGTTGAGCTCGGTATTTGATTTCTTGGTAACGATACCGTAGTCAGATGGCTTGAAACTATCATCTAGTAGTACTGTGCGTTTGCTGATGTAGCCAGACAGAATCGAGCGGTCAACGGAAAAAGCATCAATTCGATGAGCGTGAAGGGAAGTAATCAATTCTGGGTAGGAACCAAGTTCGACAAATTTAAAGGTCAAGCCTTTCTTTTTACCCAGTTCAGTAATCAGGCGTTGGGTGATGGAACCTTGGGCGACTCCAATGGTTTTGCCGTTTAGATCCTCAATGCTTTTGATTTTGGCAGACTTATTGACCAAAAAGCCAGATGCGTCCGTGTAGTAAGGACTGGTAAAGTTGTAGAGTTTTTTGCGTTCGTCTGTGATTGTAAAGGTCGCGATATCCATATCGACCTGTTCATTATCTAGAAGGGGTCCGCGAGTTTGTGCTGTAACTGGTACATAACGAACCTTGACCTTGAGCTCATCAGCTACCATCTTGGCCAGGTCAGTTTCGATACCAGAATAGGTCCCTGTCTTGGGATCTTTGTAGCCAAAATTGGGAACGTCTTGTTTGACACCGACAACTAGCTCGCCTCTCTTTTGAATGTCTGCGACACTAGTATCAGCCTGAACTGGTTTTGCAGCAGCAAGGCCGAAAAGGCTAATCAATAATGCGGATAAAAAGAATTTCTTTTTCATAGGCACCTCCTTATTTGACTTTGTCACTTTCGTGGTTGATGATTTTGCTGAGAAATTGTTGGGCACGAGGTTCGCTTGGATTGTCGAAAAAGTCATCGACATCGGTCGTATCTACCAAAACTTCTCCGTCAGCCATAAAGATGATGCGGTCGGCAACTTCACGAGCAAAGCCCATTTCATGGGTAACGACAATCATATTCATACCATCGTGGGCTAATTTTTGCATAACTGCCAGAACATCGCCTATGGTTTCTGGGTCAAGGGCAGATGTTGGCTCATCAAAGAGGAGGAGTTCAGGATGCATAGCGAGTCCACGTGCGATGGCAATCCGTTGTTTTTGTCCACCAGAAAGCATGGCTGGATAAGAATCTTTCTTGTCCCACATATTTACAAATTCCAGATATTTTTGGGCTGTTTTTTCAGCTTCTTTTTTATCAATTCCTAGAACTTTTATGGGTGCTAGTGTTACGTTTTCTAACACTGTTTTGTGTGGATAGAGGTTGAAATGCTGGAAAACCATGCCGACTTCCTTGCGAAGGGGCACCAAATCTTTCTGGCTGGCACCAGCAACTTGGTGACCATTTACTAGAAGACTTCCTTTGTCTATAGCCTCCAAACCATTGATGGTGCGGATAAGAGTGGACTTACCAGAACCAGAAGGGCCTAGGAGTACAACAACTTGCCCTTTTTCAAAACGGAGATTGATGTCGCGGAGTGCATGGTAATCTCCGTAATATTTTTCGACGTGTTCAAATTCTACTAAAGCCATAAGGAATCTCCTTTGTGTTAGATTTTATAACATGATTCTACACCAAAAGATTTTTCTTGTCAAATCATATCAGAAAAAAGTTAGTAAAATTTTTGTAGAAAGCAATCAGGATAGAGAAAAAGCCTAAATCATGTTATAATGAAGCAATAGAATTCTTAGAAAGAGTGGATGTCTTTTTGATAACACCTACTTATGAATGGCGGTTTGCCCCGCAGGTAGAAGATGCGGATTTTACAAAAATAGCCAAGAAGGCTGGACTGGGTCCTGAGGTGGCTCGGTTATTATTTGAAAGAGGGATTCAGGACCAAGAAAGTCTGAAGAAGTTTTTAGAACCTTCCTTGGAGGACTTGCACGACCCTTATCTACTCCATGATATGGACAAGGCAGTGGAACGGATTCGTCAGGCCATTGAAGAAGGGGAAAATATCCTCGTTTACGGTGATTATGATGCGGATGGTATGACTTCGGCTTCTATTGTTAAGGAAAGTTTGGAACAGCTTGGCGCTGAGTGCCGGGTTTATCTTCCCAATCGTTTTACCGATGGTTATGGACCTAATGCCAGTGTTTACAAATACTTTATCGAGCAAGAAGGGATTTCTTTGATTGTGACGGTGGATAATGGGGTTGCTGGTCACGAAGCCATTGAATTGGCCCAGTCTATGGGAGTGGATGTCATTGTGACTGACCACCATTCCATGCCTGAAACCTTACCAGATGCCTATGCTATTGTCCATCCTGAACATCCGGATGCGAACTATCCTTTCAAATATTTGGCTGGTTGTGGAGTTGCTTTCAAGCTGGCTTGTGCCCTGTTAGAAGAAGTACAAGTGGAATTGCTTGATTTGGTCGCTATTGGTACCATTGCTGATATGGTTAGTTTGACAGATGAGAACCGTATCTTGGTTCAGTATGGTCTGGAAATGTTGGGACATACTCAGCGTATTGGTCTGCAAGAAATGCTGGACATGGCTGGGATTGCTGCCAACGAAGTTACAGAAGAAACGGTTGGCTTCCAGATTGCTCCTCGTTTAAATGCCTTGGGGAGATTGGATGATCCTAATCCTGCCATTGATTTGTTGACTGGCTTTGATGATGAGGAAGCGCACGAGATTGCTCTCATGATTCATCAGAAAAACGAAGAGCGCAAGGAAATCGTCCAGTCTATCTATGAAGAAACTAAGACCATGGTGGACCCTGAGAAGAAGGTCCAAGTCTTGGCCAAGGAAGGCTGGAATCCTGGGGTTCTAGGAATCGTGGCTGGTCGTTTGTTGGAAGAACTAGGGCAGACAGTCATCGTTCTTAATATAGAGGACGGTCGTGCCAAGGGTAGTGCTCGTAGTGTGGAAGCAGTGGATATTTTTGAGGCTCTGGATCCTCATCGAGATCTCTTCATCGCATTTGGTGGCCATGCTGGTGCAGCAGGAATGACGCTGGAAGTGGAGAAACTCTCAGATTTATCTCAGGTCTTGGAAGACTATGCCCGTGAAAAAGGTGCAGATGCTGCTGGCAAGAACAAGTTAAATCTAGATGAAGAACTGGATTTGGAGACACTTAGCTTGGAAACGGTCAAAAGTTTTGAACGTTTGACACCTTTTGGCATGGACAATCAGAAACCTGTCTTTTATATCAAGGATTTTCAGGTCGAAAGTGCCCGTACTATGGGAGCAGGCAATGCTCATCTCAAGTTGAAAATTTCCAAAGGTGAGGCGAGTTTTGAAGTGGTAGCCTTTGGTCAAGGCAGATGGGCGACAGAGTTTTCTCAAACCAAGAATCTAGAGCTGGCAGTCAAATTGTCTGTCAACCAATGGAATGGCCAAACTGCCCTGCAGTTGATGATGGTGGATGCGCGTGTGGAGGGCGTTCAACTTTTTAACATCCGTGGGAAGAATGCAGTCTTGCCAGAGGGAGTTCCAGTATTGGATTTTGCTGGAGAAATGCCAAATCTAGTAAATAGTGATGCTGTGGTTGTAAAAACCATTCCTGAGGATATTACTCAGCTGAAGACCATTTTCCAGGAGCAGAATTTTTCTGCTGTCTATTTCAAAAATGATATTGACAAGGCCTACTATCTGACAGGGTATGGGACTAGAGAACAGTTTGCCAAATTGTACAAGACTATCTACCAGTTCCCAGAGTTTGATATTCGCTACAAGTTGAAAGATTTGGTAGCTTATCTTAATATTCAGCAAATCTTGCTGGTCAAGATGATTCAAGTATTTGAAGAACTAGGCTTTGTGACGATCAAAGATGGGGTCATGACAGTCAATAAAGAGGCACCAAAGCGGGAGATCGGAGAAAGTCAGATTTACCAAAATCTCAAACAAACCGTCAAAGACCAAGAAATGATGGCGCTGGGTACCGTGCAAGAAATTTATGACTTTTTAATGGAAAAAGAATAGCAGATAGGAAAGAGTTGGGAAACCAGCTCTTTTTGAAAACAAATCTTCATTTTGAAAATCATCAAAAAAATGGTATAATGGTAGGAAAAGATTCGGCTAAAAGTAATAGTGCTTTTAGAATAAAAGGGTAAGCAACCCTATAATCAAGATAAACAAAGCTTTCGGAGGAAAAATGAGTAATATCAGTTTAACAACACTTGGTGGTGTGCGTGAAAACGGGAAAAATATGTATATCGCTGAAATCGATGGGTCTATTTTCGTTTTGGATGCAGGTCTGAAATACCCTGAAAATGAACAACTAGGGGTAGACGTCGTTATTCCAAATATGGACTACCTTTTTGAAAATAGGGATCGTATCGCAGGAGTCTTCTTGACCCACGGCCATGCGGATGCCATTGGTGCTCTGCCTTATCTCTTGGCTGAAGCCAAGGTACCTGTATTTGGCTCTGAGCTGACCATTGAGTTGGCCAAACTCTTTGTCAAAGGAAATGATACAGTTAAGAAATTCAATGATTTCCATGTCATTGATGAGGATACGGAGATTGATTTTGGCGGGACTGTGGTTTCCTTCTTCCGTACGACCCACTCTATCCCAGAAAGTCTGGGTGTTGTCTTGAAGACAGCTGAAGGTAGTATCGTTTACACAGGTGACTTCAAATTTGACCAGACAGCTAGTGAATCCTATGCGACAGACTTTGCTCGTTTGGCAGAAATCGGTCGTGACAGAGTTCTAGCTCTTCTTAGCGATTCAGCCAATGCAGATAGCAATATCCAAGTGGCTAGCGAAAGTGAAGTTGGGGACGAGATCACTCAAACCATTTCTGATTGGGATGGACGTATTATCGTTGCAGCAGTAGCTAGCAACCTCTCTCGTATCCAGCAGGTATTTGATGCTGCGGATGCAACAGGCCGTCGTGTGGTCTTGACAGGATTCGATATTGAAAATATCGTCCGTACTGCTATTCGCCTTAAGAAATTGTCTCTAGCTAACGAGAGTCTTTTGATTAAGCCAAAAGATATGTCTCGCTTTGAAGACCATGAGTTGATTATCCTTGAGACAGGTCGTATGGGTGAGCCTATCAACGGTCTTCGCAAGATGTCGATTGGTCGCCACCGTTATGTGGAAATCAAGGATGGTGACTTGGTCTATATCGTAACCACTCCGTCTATCGCCAAAGAAGCAGTTATGGCGCGTGTGGAAAACATGATTTACCAAGCTGGCGGTGTTGTCAAACTGATCACTCAAAGCTTGCGTGTATCAGGTCATGGAAATGCGCGTGACTTGCAGTTGATGATCAATCTCTTGCAACCTAAGTATCTCTTCCCAATTCAAGGGGAATACCGTGAGTTGGATGCCCATGCTAAGGCTGCTATGGCGGTCGGGATGCTGCCAGAACGCATTTTCATCCCTAAAAAGGGAACCAGCATGGCTTATGAGAATGGGGACTTTGTCCCAGCTGGAGCGGTTTCAGCAGGGGATGTCTTGATTGACGG
The DNA here is from genome assembly GCF_041432345.1 of Streptococcus sp. 27098_8_103. Classification (GTDB taxonomy): domain Bacteria; phylum Bacillota; class Bacilli; order Lactobacillales; family Streptococcaceae; genus Streptococcus; species Streptococcus mitis_BV. Next base: position 30,747 of record NZ_JAPVZK010000010.1, on the reverse strand, counting down.
GAATGCCATCGGTGATGTTGGTAATGTAGTCCTTCGTGACCGTAAGGTCTTGTCAGAGGACGGTATTTTCATCGTAGCAATTACCGTTAATCGTCGTGAGAAGAAAATTGTGGCCAAGGCTCGTGTTCACACGCGTGGATTTGTTTATCTCAAGAAGAGTCGCGATATTCTCCGTGAAAGTTCAGAATTGATTAACCAAACGGTAGAAGACTATCTTCAAGGAGATGACTTTGACTGGGCAGATCTTAAAGGGAAGGTTCGTGATAATCTGACCAAGTATCTCTTTGATCAAACTAAGCGTCGTCCAGCTATTTTACCAGTAGTCATGGAAGCAAAATAAGCGATGAAATAAACGGAGAGAAAGTCGAATTTCGGCTTTTTCTTATAGAAAAATAGAGGAAAAATTATGGCAGTAATGAAAATCGAGTATTACTCACAAGTTTTGGATATGGAGTGGGGAGTGAATGTCCTCTATCCTGATGCTAATCGAGTGGAAGAACCAGATTGTAAAGACATTCCAGTCTTGTACCTCTTGCACGGGATGTCTGGTAATCATAATAGTTGGCTCAAGCGGACCAACGTAGAACGCTTACTTCGAGGAACCAATCTCATCGTTGTTATGCCCAATACCAGCAACGGTTGGTATACCGATACCCAATATGGTTTTGACTATTACACAGCTCTAGCAGAGGAATTGCCAGAGGTTCTGAAACGCTTCTTCCCTAATATGACTAGCAAGCGTGAAAAGACCTTTATCGCTGGCCTTTCTATGGGAGGCTATGGCTGTTTCAAATTGGCTCTTGCTACAAATCGTTTTTCTCATGCAGCTAGCTTTTCAGGTGCCCTTAGTTTTCAAGATTTTTCTCCTGAAAGCCAAAATCTGGGGACACCAGCTTACTGGAGAGGTGTTTTTGGGGAGATTAAAGATTGGACAACTAGTCCTTATTCTCTTGAAAGTCTGGCTAAAAAATCGGATAAAAAGACCAAGCTGTGGGCTTGGTGTGGCGAGCAGGATTTCTTGTATGAAGCCAATAATCTAGCAGTGAAAAATCTCAAAAAACTGGGATTTGATGTGACCTATAGCCATAGTGCTGGAACTCACGAATGGTACTACTGGGAAAAACAATTGGAACGGTTCTTAGCAACCCTACCAATCGATTTCAAATTAGAAGAGAGATTAAGCTAGTTTAGTTTGTATTACTCTTTCAATAACCATGTCTTCTATGGAATAGAAACTAAAATATGTTTTTACTAGACTTTCTAAACAAAAATAGTAGAATAGTAGTTAAATTCTATTATTGTTGGAAAGAGAGTAAGAGATGTATCGTTATCAAATTGGCATTCCCACATTAGAATATGATCAGTTTGTTAAAGAACATGAATTAGTCAATGTATTACAAAGTAGTGCTTGGGAAGAGGTTAAGTCTGATTGGCAACATGAAAAGTTTGGCGCCTACCGAGGAGATAAATTACTGGCTACAGCTAGTATTTTGATTAAAACTCTTCCTCTAGGCTATAGAATGTTTTATATCCCAAGAGGTCCTGTATTAGATTATAAGGATGCTGAACTCTTGAACTTTGTTCTTCAATCCATTAAGTCCTATGCTCGAAGCAAGAGAGCGATTTTTGTGATTTTTGACCCAAGTATTTGCCTATCGCAAAGTTCAATCAAGCATGAAAAAATAGAATATCCTGAAAATATGGCTATTATTGAAAATTTGCAAAGAATGGGAGTAAGGTGGTCAGGAAAGACCGATGGAATGGGAGATACCATTCAGCCTCGTATTCAGGCAAAAGTATACAAGGAAAATTTTATAGAAGATAAACTTTGCAAGTCAACAAAACAAGCTATTCGATCCGCTCGAAATAAGGGTGTAGAGATTCAGATTGGTAGAGATGAATTGTTAGAATCTTTCTCGTTTTTGATGAAAAAAACTGAGAAGCGAAAAGATATCCATTTGAGGAATGAAGCCTATTATAAAAAATTGTTAGATAATTTTAAGGACAAGGCCTACATTACGCTGGCTACTCTGGATATCGCTAAGCGTTTACGAGAATTAGAAGAACAGTTAGCGAAAAACTTAGCGTTGGAAGAGGCGTTTACTGAGTCGACTCGAACTTCAAAAGTAGAAGCGCAGAAGAAGGAAAAAGAACGTTTGTTAGAGGAATTGACCTTCTTGCAGGAATATATAGATGCAGGTCAAGCAAGAGTTCCTTTAGCGGCTACCTTGACTTTAGAATTCGGACAAACTTCTGTCAATCTATACGCAGGAATGGATGAAGATTTTAGACGATATAAAGCCCCTATTTTGACTTGGTATGAAACAGCTCGCTATGCCTTTGAGCGAGGTATGGTGTGGCAAAATTTAGGTGGTGTTGAAAACTCTCTCAATGGTGGACTTTACCATTTTAAGGAAAAATTTAATCCAACGATTGAAGAATACTTGGGTGAGTTTACAATGCCCACCCATCCTCTTTATTCTCTGTTAAGAATCGCTCTTGATTTTCGCAAGGCATTAAGAACAAAACATCATAGAAGGTAAGTACATGGCATTAATTACACTCACAAAAGAAGAATTTCAAGCTTATTCTGATCAGGTCTCTTCTCGTTCTTTTATGCAATCTGTCCAGATGGGGGACTTGTTAGAAAAAAGAGGGGCTCGAATTGTTTATCTTGCATTGAATCAAGAAGGAGAAATTCAAGTTGCAGCTCTGGTTTATAGCTTGCCCATGCTGGGTGGTCTACATATGGAGATCAATTCGGGGCCGATTTATACCCAACAAGATGCTCTCCCAGTTTTTTATGCGGAGTTAAAAGAATATGCCAAGCAAAATGGTGTATTAGAGTTGCTTGTAAAACCTTATGAAACTTATCAAACTTTTGATGGTGAAGGTAATCCAATAGATGCTGAGAAAAAAAGTATTATTCAAGATTTGACTGATTTAGGTTATCAATTTGATGGTTTAAAAACAGGTTACCCAGGTGGAGAACCGGATTGGTTATATTGTAAAGATTTGAATGAGCTAACTGAAAAGACCTTGCTTAACAGTTTTAGTAAAAAGGGGAAAGCTTTGGTGAAAAAGGCTGATACATTTGGTATTCAGTTGAAAAAATTAAATCGTGAAGAACTTTCAATTTTTAAAGATATAACAAAAACAACCTCTGAACGTCGAGAATATAGTGATAAAAGTTTAGAATATTATGAGCATTTTTATGACTCTTTTGGAGAAAAAGCCGAGTTTGTAATTGCTATTCTAAATTTAGGAGAATATATACAAAATTTAATACATAAGCAAAAAGAATTATCTGAAAAAATAGCTACCTCATTACTCTTATTAGAACAATATCCAGATTCTGCACAAAAGAAAAAAGAACACAAAGAGTTGGCTAGGCAGTATGAAAGCTTTGAAGTTCGAAAAGCAGAAGCACGAGAGTTGATTAAAAAATATGGAGAGAAAGATCTTGTCTTAGCAGGTAGTTTATTTATTTATATGCCTCAAGAAACGACCTATCTTTTTAGTGGTTCCTATACTGAGTTTAATAAATTTTATGCACCAGCTTTGCTTCAGAAATATGTTATGTTGGAAAGCATAAAACGTGGGATCCCTAAATACAACTTTCTAGGGATTCAAGGGATTTTTGATGGTAGTGATGGTGTTTTACGTTTTAAACAAAATTTTAATGGTTATATTGTACGTAAAGCAGGAACTTTCCGTTATTATCCATCTCCCATAAAATATAAAGCTATTCAGTTACTCAAAAAAATATTAGGACGCTAAGATAAGAAAATTGGTCTTTAGCTTTCTTTCAGCTTATTTTAGTAAAATAGACTTTATTTGCTAGAAAGGTGGAGGGACATGCGCTGGATTTTTCGTTTGATAGGGGCTTTCTTTTCTTTTGTGTGGCGTTTGTTTTGGCGTCTAGTTTGGATAGCTTTTCTTTTGTGTGCTTTTGCTTTTGGACTTCTCTGGTATCTGAACGGTGATTTTCAAGGAGCGCTAAAGCAAGCAGAGCGGTCAGTAAAAATTGGTCAACAAAGTATCGACCAATGGGAAAAAACAGGACAACTGCCTAAGTTGAACAAGACAGATAGCCACCAACACTCTGAAGGAAGGTGGCCACAGGCTTTAGCTCGTATTTGCCTGGATCCTCAGATGGATTCAGGATTTCAAGAGGCGTATTTAGAAGCAATTCAGAACTGGAATCAAACGGGTGCTTTTAACTTTGAAATTGTCACTGAAGCCAGCAAGGCAGATATCTTGGCTACGGAGATGAACGACGGAAACACTCCTGTGGCAGGAGAGGCGGAAAGTCAGACCAATCTCTTGACAGGGCAATTCTTATCCGTAACGGTGCGGTTGAATCATTATTATCTGTCCAATCCTGACTATGGCTATTCCTATGAGCGCATTGTCCATACGGCAGAACATGAGTTGGGGCATGCGATTGGCTTGGACCATACAGATGAGAAGTCTGTCATGCAACCTGCAGGTTCCTTTTATGGTATCCAGAAAGAGGATGTTGCAAGACTTCGAAAAATATATGAGACCAATGAGTAGGGGACTATCTTTCCCTACTTTTTTGCTATAATGGAACTATGAATAACTTGATTAAATCAAAACTAGAGCTCTTGCCAACCAGTCCTGGTTGCTACATTCACAAGGATAAAAACGGCACCATTATCTATGTAGGAAAGGCTAAAAATCTGCGTAACCGCGTGAGGTCTTATTTCCGTGGAAGTCATGATACCAAAACAGAGGCCTTGGTGTCTGAAATTGTGGATTTTGAATTTATCGTTACGGAGTCTAATATTGAGGCACTTCTCTTAGAAATCAACCTGATTAAGGAAAACAAGCCCAAGTACAATATCATGCTCAAGGATGATAAGTCTTATCCTTTCATCAAAATCACCAATGAACGCTATCCTCGTTTGATTATCACCCGTCAGGTCAAAAAAGACGGAGGTCTCTATTTTGGTCCCTATCCAGATGTGGGAGCAGCCAATGAAATCAAGCGACTGCTGGATCGGATTTTCCCTTTTCGCAAGTGTACCAATCCACCCTCTAAGGTCTGTTTTTACTACCATATCGGTCAATGTATGGCCCACACTATCTGTAAGAAGGATGAGTCCTACTTCAAGTCTATGGCTCAGGAGGTTTCTGATTTCCTAAAAGGGCAGGATGACAAAATCATCGATGATCTCAAGGGTAAGATGGCATCCGCAGCACAAAGTATGGAATTTGAACGGGCAGCGGAATACCGTGACCTGATTCAGGCGATTGGGACTCTTAGGACCAAGCAACGGGTTATGGCCAAGGATCTCCAAAACCGTGACGTCTTTGGCTACTATGTCGACAAGGGCTGGATGTGTGTTCAGGTTTTCTTTGTTCGTCAGGGTAAGCTTATTGAGCGCGATGTCAATCTTTTCCCTTATTATAATGATCCGGATGAGGATTTCTTGACCTATGTGGGACAATTCTATCAAGAAAAATCTCACCTAGTTCCTAATGAGGTGCTGATTCCGCAGGATATTGACGAAGAAGCTGTAAAGGCTTTGGTAGACACCAAGATTCTCAAACCCCAGCGTGGAGAGAAAAAGCAACTGGTCAATCTGGCTATAAAGAATGCCCGAGTCAGCCTAGAGCAGAAATTCAACCTGCTGGAGAAATCTGTCGAAAAGACACAAGGAGCTATTGAAAATCTAGGACGTTTGCTCCAAATTCCGACTCCAGTTCGCATCGAGTCCTTCGATAACTCCAATATCATGGGAACTAGTCCTGTTTCAGCCATGGTAGTCTTTGTCAATGGCAAACCAAGTAAGAAGGATTACCGTAAGTATAAAATCAAAACCGTAGTCGGGCCAGACGACTATGCCAGTATGAGAGAAGTCATTCGCAGGCGCTATGGTCGAGTACAGCGTGACGGTTTGACTCCTCCAGATTTGATTGTGATTGATGGGGGACAAGGTCAAGTCAATATCGCCAAGCAAGTCATCCAAGAGGAACTGGGCTTGGATATCCCCATTGCAGGTCTGCAAAAGAATGATAAGCACCAAACCCATGAATTGCTCTTTGGAGATCCGCTTGAGGTGGTGGAGTTGTCTCGCAATTCTCAGGAATTTTTCCTTTTGCAACGCATTCAAGATGAGGTCCACCGCTTTGCCATTACTTTCCACCGCCAACTGCGCTCCAAAAATTCCTTTTCATCACAACTGGATGGAATTGAAGGGCTAGGACCTAAACGCAAGCAGAATCTCATGAAGCATTTCAAGTCTCTGGCCAAAATCAAGGAAGCCAGTGTGGATGAGATTGTCGAAGTTGGAGTGCCTAGAGCAGTAGCAGAGACTGTGCAAAGAAAATTGAACCCGCAGGAAGAAGTGGAATTAGCTCAAGTGGCGGAAGAAAGAGTAGATTACCAAACGGAAGGAAACCACAATGAAACATAAAATCGCAATTTTATCAGATATTCATGGAAATGCGACGGCTTTAGAAGCAGTGATTGCAGATGCTAAAACTCAAGGAGCCAGTGAATATTGGCTTATGGGAGATATTTTTCTTCCTGGTCCAGGTGCAAATGATTTGGTAGCCCTGCTAAAGGACCTTCCTATCACAGCAAGTGTTCGAGGTAATTGGGATGATTGTGTCCTTGAGGCCTTGGATGGTGAATATGGTTTGGAACATCCACAAGAAATCCAGTCAATGCGAATGACCCAGTTTTTGATGGAGCGAATGGATCCTGCAACGATTGTCTGGTTACGAAGCTTGCCTTTGCTGGAAAAGAAAGAGGTTGATGGGTTGCGCTTTTCTATCTCTCATAATTTACCTGACAAAAATTATGGGGGTGACTTGTTGGTTGGGAATGATACAGAAAAATTTGACCAACTGCTAGATGAGGAAACGGACGTGGCAGTCTATGGTCATGTCCACAAGCAGTTGCTTCGTTACGGCAGTCAAGGGCAACAAATCATCAATCCAGGGTCGATTGGCATGCCCTATTTTAATTGGGAGGCGTTAAAAAATCACCGTGCCCAGTATGCCGTGATAGAAGTTGAAGATGGGGAATTGGTAAATATCCTATTTCGTAAAGTTGCTTATGACTATGAAGCGGAGTTGGAGTTGGCCAAATTCAAGGGGCTTCCTTTTATCGAAATGTATGAAGAGCTACGACGAGAAGACAACTATCAGGGGCACAATCTGGAACTATTAGCAAGCTTAATAGAAAAGCATGGGTATGTAGAAGATGTGAAGAATTTCTTGGAGGCTATAAAGTCAGAATATAAGATAGACTAGTTTCTTTAAGTAACTGAAAATTAATTGGAACTGGATGAGGGGATTCCTGATTTAAATGATTTTCTTCATTCAGTTGCTTATCCTTGTTCCAGTTTGTCTCTACGAAAAATCTCTGCAACCTCTTTCAAATTATGGTAGAATGGAAGCAGTAGAATTAGAAAAGGAAATAGATTATGAAATTTCTTGAATTAAATAAAAAACGTCATGCGACTAAGCATTTCACTGATAAGCCAGTTGATCCAAAAGATGTGCGTACGGCTATCGAAATTGCAACCTTGGCGCCAAGCGCCCACAACAGCCAGCCTTGGAAATTTGTGGTCGTTCGGGAGAAAAATGCCGAACTAGCAAAATTGGCATACGGTTCAAACTTTGAACAGGTATCATCAGCACCTGTAACCATTGCCTTGTTTACAGATACGGACCTTGCCAAACGTGCCCGTAAAATTGCCCGAGTTGGTGGTGCTAACAATTTCTCAGAAGAACAACTACAATACTTCATGAAAAATTTGCCTGCTGAATTTGCCCGTTACAGTGAGCAACAAGTCAGCGACTACCTAGCCCTCAATGCAGGTTTGGTTGCTATGAACTTGGTTTTGGCTCTTACAGACCAAGGAATCGGATCAAATCTGATTCTTGGTTTTGACAAATCAAAAGTCAACGAAGTTTTGGAAATCGAAGACCGCTTCCGCCCAGAACTCTTGATTACAGTGGGTTACACAGACGAAAAATTAGAACCAAGCTACCGCTTGCCAGTAGATGAAATCATCGAGAAAAGATAGAAAGAAGAAAAAAATGACAACAATTGATTTTACAGCAGAAGTAGAAAAACGTAAAGAAGACCTCTTGGCTGACTTGTTTAGCCTTTTAGAAATCAACTCTGAACGTGATGACAGCAAGGTTGATGCTGAGCATCCATTTGGACCTGGGCCGGTAAAAGCTTTGGAGAAATTCCTTGAAATTGCAGACCGCGATGGCTACCCAACTAAAAATGTTGACAACTACGCAGGACATTTCGAGTTTGGTGATGGAGAAGAAGTTCTCGGAATCTTTGCCCACATGGACGTAGTGCCTGCTGGTAGCGGTTGGGACACAGACCCTTACACACCAACTATCAAAGACGGTCGTCTTTATGCGCGTGGAGCTTCTGACGATAAGGGTCCTACAACAGCTTGTTACTATGGTTTGAAAATCATCAAAGAATTGGGTCTTCCAACTTCTAAGAAAGTTCGTTTCATCGTCGGAACAGACGAAGAATCAGGTTGGGCAGATATGGACTACTACTTCGAGCACGTAGGACTTGCGAAGCCAGACTTCGGTTTCTCTCCAGACGCTGAATTCCCTATCATCAATGGTGAAAAAGGAAATATCACGGAATACCTCCACTTTGCAGGTGAAAATGCAGGTGTTGCCCGTCTTCACAGCTTCACAGGTGGTTTGCGTGAAAACATGGTTCCTGAATCAGCAACAGCAGTTGTTTCAGGTGACTTAGCTGACTTGCAAAGTAAACTAGATACTTTTGTTGCAGAACACAAACTCAGAGGAGAAATTCAAGAAGAAGCTGGCCAATACAAGGTGACGATCATTGGTAAATCAGCCCACGGTGCTATGCCTGCTTCAGGTGTCAATGGTGCAACTTACCTAGCTCTCTTCCTCAGTCAGTTTGACTTTGCAGGACCAGCTAAAGACTACCTTGACATCGCTGGTAAAATTCTCTTGAACGACCATGAGGGTGAAAATCTCAAGATTGCCCATGTGGATGAAAAGATGGGTGCCCTTTCTATGAATGCGGGTGTCTTCCGCTTCGATGAAGCAAGTGCTGATAATACCATTGCCCTTAATATCCGCTATCCAAAAGGAACAAGCCCAGAGCAAATCAAGTCAATCCTTGAAAACTTGTCAGTTGCTTCTGTTAGCCTTTCTGAGCACGGGCATACCCCTCACTATGTGCCAATGGAAGATCCACTTGTGCAAACCTTGTTGAATGTCTATGAAAAACAAACTGGCCTTAAAGGTCACGAGCAAGTTATCGGTGGTGGAACCTTTGGTCGTTTGCTCGAACGCGGAGTTGCCTACGGTGCCATGTTCCCAGACTCAATTGACACCATGCACCAAGCCAATGAATTTATCGCCTTGGACGATCTCTTCCGAGCTGCAGCAATCTATGCCGAAGCTATTTATGAATTGATCAAATAAAACGATAGAAGTCTGAGATCTTATGCTTAGACTTCTTTTTGGAGGGGAAGTAGATGTCTCAAATCGAAAGAATCAAGCAGGCTATTATGGCGGATCCGCAGAATGCCAACTATACCGAACGCGGAATAGAACCTCTTTTTGCAGCGCCAAAGACTGCTCGCATCAATATCATCGGTCAGGCACCTGGACTTAAAACCCAAGAAGCAGGCCTTTACTGGAAAGATAAGAGTGGTGACCGCCTGAGAGACTGGCTAGGTGTGGATGAAGATACCTTTTACAATTCAGGTTATTTTGCTGTTCTGCCTATGGATTTTTACTTTCCAGGGCATGGTAAGTCAGGTGACCTGCCACCGAGAACTGGGTTTGCAGAAAAATGGCATCCACAGCTCTTGCAAGAATTACCAGATATAAAGTTGACCCTCTTGATTGGACAATATGCCCAGGCCTACTATTTAAAGGAGAAAGTCAGTGGCAAAGTGACAGAACGGGTAAAACATTACCAGAAGTACTTACCAACCTATTTTCCATTAGTTCATCCCTCGCCGCGAAATCAAATCTGGATGGCCAAAAATCCTTGGTTTGAGGCAGAAGTGGTACCGGATTTGAAAGAAAGAATTAAAACCATTTTATAGTCAATGAAAATCAAAGAGCAAACTAGGAAGCTAGCCGCAGGCTGTACTTGAGTACGGTAAGGCGACGCTGACGTGGTTTGAATTTGATTTTCGAAGAGTATTAGGAGAAAAAGAATGAAAGAAATAACCTTTGACGCATTTTACCAGCTTTACCAAAAAGACCAACTTTCTTTAGTGGACGTGAGAGAAGTGGATGAGTTTGAAGCTCTTCATTTAGAAGGTGCTCAGAATCTTCCTCTGAGTCAATTAGCTGATACTTATGATCAATTGGACAAGGATCAGTTACATTATGTTATTTGCAAATCTGGAATGAGATCGGCGCGTGCTTGCCAATTCTTATCAGAACAAGGTTATGAGGTTATCAATGTCCAAGGTGGCATGATGGCCTTTGAAGAACTTTAAAAATTTGCATTTCTCCTACTTGGCGTGGACTAGGTAGGGGATTTTATTTTTAGACAATTCTCATTTTTAAGAATCTTGAAAACATTCAATATTTACTTCGTGAAGCTTTTTTCATACTCCTATTCATGATATACTAGGTCAGTATTTTATAAATATGAAGGAGATTTTCATGGCTAAAAAAGGTGCCTTAACAGGTTTACTCCTGTTTGGAATATTTTTTGGTGCGGGGAACTTGATTTTTCCGCCTTCTCTAGGTGCTCTATCTGGAGAACATTTTCTTCCTGCCATCGCAGGTTTTGTCTTTTCAGGTGTCGGTATCGCCGTCTTGACTCTTATTATTGGAACGCTAAATCCTAAAGGATATATCTACGAGATTTCAACAAAGATAGCGCCTTGGTTTGCGACTCTTTACCTCTCAGTTCTTTACTTGTCAATCGGTCCATTCTTTGCTATCCCACGTACAGCTACAACAGCTTACGAGGTAGGGATTAGCCCACTTTTGTCGGATGCAAATAAAGGTCTTGGTTTGATTGTCTTTACTATTCTGTATTTTGCGGCAGCCTATTTGATTTCGCTTAATCCATCAAAAATCTTGGACCGTATCGGCCGTATTTTAACACCAGTCTTTGCGATTTTGATTGTTATCTTGGTTGTTCTGGGAGCTTTCAAATACGGTGGAACAAGTCCTCAAGCTGCTTCAGCTGCCTATCAAGCTTCTGCCTTTGGTACAGGTTTCCTAGAAGGTTACAATACCTTGGACGCCCTTGCTTCAGTTGCCTTTAGCGTAATCGCAGTTCAAACCTTGAAACAACTTGGATTTTCAAGTAAGAAAGAATACATTTCAACTATTTGGGTTGTTGGTATCGTTGTAGCCCTTGCCTTCAGTGCTCTTTACATCGGTTTAGGCTTCCTTGGAAATCATTTCCCAGTACCAGCTGAAGCGATGAAGGGTGGAACACCAGGTGTTTACATTTTGTCACAAGCCACTCAAGAAATCTTTGGCTCAACAGCTCAACTCTTCCTTGCAGCTATGGTTACCGTAACCTGCTTCACAACAACAGTTGGTCTGATTGTGTCAACAGCTGAGTTCTTTAATGAGCGCTTCCCGCAAATCAGCTACAAGGTTTATGCGACAGCCTTTACCTTGATTGGATTTGCCATTGCTAATTTGGGTCTTGATGCGATTATCAAGTACTCCATTCCAGTACTGGTTATCTTGTACCCAATCACGATTGCTATCGTTATGATTGTCATTGTCAACAAATTTGTGGCTCTTTCAAAACCAGGTATGCAGTTGACAATTGCTGTTGTTACAGCTATTGCTATTGCAAGCGTATTAGGAAGCTCGTTTAAGGTTGAGTTTCTTGCGAATCTTGTCAACGCTCTTCCTTTTGCCAAGGCATCACTCCCATGGTTAGTACCAGCCGTTGTCGGAATCTTGCTCTCATTGGTTCTACCAAACAAGCAAGAAAGCGATGTTTTTGAAATGGAATAATCATTAAAATCACTTTTGTAGCCAAGTCTACAGGAGTGATTTTCTTTTTTTATCCGATGATAAATGTGTTATAATAGGTAGCAAAAGAGGTGAAGAAATGAATCAAACAGTAGAATATATCAAAGAACTGACAGCCATCGCATCGCCAACAGGCTTCACTCGTGAGATTGCGGACTATTTAGTCAAGACTCTAGAAGGTTTTGGTTACCAGCCAGTTCGTACAGCCAAAGGCGGTGTCAATGTGACCATCAAAGGTCAAAATGATGAAGAGCATCGCTATGTGACTGCCCATGTAGATACGTTGGGTGCTATTGTCCGTGCTGTCAAACCAGACGGCCGTCTCAAGCTGGATCGTATCGGTGGTTTTCCTTGGAACATGATTGAAGGTGAAAACTGTACCGTTCATGTGGCTAGCACAGGTCAAAAGGTATCAGGAACCATCCTCATCCACCAAACTTCTTGCCATGTCTACAAGGATGCAGGAACGGCAGAACGCACGCAGGACAATATGGAAGTGCGTTTGGACGCCAAAGTAACCAATGAAAAAGAAACTCGTACCTTGGGGATTGAGGTCGGTGATTTTATCAGTTTTGACCCACGAACTGTCGTGACAGAGACAGGTTTTATCAAGTCTCGCCACTTGGATGACAAGGTCAGTGCAGCAATTTTGCTTAACCTGCTTCGTATTTATAAGGAAGAGAAGATTGAATTGCCAGTAACAACCCATTTCGCTTTTTCAGTCTTTGAAGAAGTGGGACACGGTGCTAACTCTAGTATTCCTGCTCAGGTAGTCGAATATCTGGCTGTGGATATGGGAGCTATGGGAGATGACCAGCAAACAGACGAATATACAGTGTCTATCTGTGTCAAGGATGCTTCAGGCCCTTATCACTATGACTTCCGTCAACATTTGGTTGCTTTGGCTAAAGATCAAGATATTCCATTTAAGCTGGATATCTATCCATTTTATGGTTCGGACGCTTCAGCAGCTATGTCTGCAGGGGCAGAAGTCAAACACGCCCTTCTCGGTGCTGGTATCGAGTCTAGCCATTCTTATGAGCGTACTCATATTGACTCGGTGGTCGCAACGGAACGTATGGTTGATGCTTATCTTAAGAGCGCATTGGTAGACTAATATGTGTTTGATTTGCCAGAGAATTGAGGTCATCAAGAAGGGAGAAAATCCCTATTTTGTCAAAGAGTTGGAAACAGGCTATCTTGTGATTGGAGACCACCAGTATTTTGCAGGCTATAGTCTCTTTCTAGCCAAGGAACATGTCACCGAATTGCACCATTTGAAAAAGGAGACAAGACTCCGTTTTCTAGAAGAAATGAGTGTGGTCCAAGAGGCAGTTGCCAAGGCCTTTGCTGCCGAGAAAATGAATATTGAACTTTTAGGAAATGGCGATGCCCATCTCCACTGGCATCTTTTCCCTAGACGAAGAGGTGATATGAATGGTCACGGTCTCAAGGGACGTGGTCCAGTCTGGTGGGTTCCCTTTGAAGAAATGACAGCAGAAACCTGCCAAGCAAAACCGGATGAGATTAAAAGATTAGTCAAACGTTTATCGTTAGAAGTAGATAAACTATTAGAAATAAAGGAGTAGAAATGAAAAAAAGATACCTTATCTTGACAGCTTTGCTAGCCTTGAGTCTAGCAGCTTGTTCACAAGAAAAAGCAAAAAATGAAGATGGCTCAGTTAAGACAGAGCAAACAGCTAAAGCTGATGGAACAGTAGGAAGTAAGGCTCAAGGAGCTGCCCAGAAAAAAGCAGAAGTGGTTAACAAAGGAGACTACTACAGCATCCAAGGGAAATACGATGAAATCATCGTAGCCAATAAACACTACCCATTGTCAAAAGACTACAATCCAGGGGAAAATCCAACAGCCAAGGCTGAGTTGGTCAAACTCATTAAAGCTATGCAAGAGGCAGGATTCCCGATTAGTGATCATTACAGTGGTTTTAGAAGTTATGAAACTCAGACCAAGCTCTATCAAGATTATGTCAACCAAGATGGGAAGGCAGCAGCTGACCGTTATTCTGCTCGACCTGGCTATAGCGAACACCAGACAGGTTTAGCCTTTGATGTGATTGGGACAAATGGTGATTTGGTAACAGAAGAAAAAGCGGCCCAATGGCTCTTGGACCATGCTGCTGATTATGGCTTTGTTGTCCGTTATCTCAAAGGTAAAGAAAAAGAAACAGGATATATGGCTGAGGAATGGCACCTTCGATATGTCGGAAAAGAAGCTAAAGAAATAGCTGCCAGTGGTCTCAGTTTGGAAGAATACTACGGCTTTGAAGGCGGAGATTACGTCGATTAAAAAATAAACTTTTCTCTTGCAATTCTAGATAAATAGTGTATAATAGATGAGTATGTGTAAAGCATGCTTGTGGGAGGTAAAAATCTTTAATTACCGCCAAAACCACAAAGGAGGATTTAAAAATGGCTAAAAAAGTCGAAAAACTTGTAAAATTGCAAATCCCTGCTGGTAAAGCTACACCAGCTCCACCGGTTGGACCTGCTCTTGGTCAAGCTGGTATCAACATCATGGGATTCACAAAAGAGTTCAACGCTCGTACAGCTGACCAAGCTGGTATGATCATTCCAGTTGTTATCTCAGTTTACGAAGATAAATCATTTACTTTCATCACTAAAACACCACCAGCTGCTGTTCTTTTGAAAAAAGCTGCAGGTGTTGAAAAAGGATCAGGTACACCTAACAAAACTAAAGTTGCTACAGTTACTCGTGCACAAGTACAAGAAATTGCAGAAACTAAGATGCCAGATTTGAACGCAGCAAACGTAGAGTCTGCAATGCGTATGATCGAAGGTACTGCTCGTTCTATGGGATTCACTGTTGTTGACTAATCAATAACACCCCAATATAACCCGCAAGACTTCATCATTTCGAGAAGTGACGTGGGAGATGAAAATCGATTGAACCACTTACAAGGAGAATAGAAAATGGCTAAAAAAAGCAAACAACTTCGTGCTGCTCTTGAGAAAATCGACAGCACAAAAGCATACAGCGTAGAAGAAGCTGTAGCACTTGCAAAAGAAACTAACTTTGCAAAATTTGACGCAACTGTAGAAGTTGCTTACAACTTGAACATCGACGTTAAAAAAGCTGACCAACAAATCCGTGGAGCAATGGTATTGCCAAACGGTACTGGTAAAACTTCACGCGTTCTTGTTTTCGCACGTGGTGCAAAAGCTGAAGAAGCAAAAGCTGCTGGTGCAGACTTTGTTGGTGAAGATGACCTTGTTGCTAAAATCAACGACGGTTGGTTGGACTTCGACGTAGTTATCGCTACACCTGACATGATGGCTCTTGTTGGACGTCTTGGACGTGTCCTTGGACCACGTAACTTGATGCCAAACCCTAAAACTGGTACTGTAACAATGGATGTTGCTAAAGCAGTTGAAGAGTCTAAAGGTGGTAAAATCACTTACCGTGCTGACCGTGCAGGTAACGTTCAAGCAATCATCGGTAAAGTATCATTTGAAGCTGAAAAATTGGTTGAAAACTTCAAAGCTTTCAACGAAACAATCCAAAAAGCAAAACCAGCTACAGCTAAAGGAACTTACGTAACAAACTTGACTATCACAACTACTCAAGGTGTTGGTATCAAAGTTGACGTAAACTCACTTTAATCAGTAGTTTATATCAGAGAACGAGTGCGAAAGTGCTCGTTTTTTTGTTTTATTTCACTATACTTCATTATTCAACTATCTTGGAAAACCTCAAAAGTTGGTAGAAAGTTTTGCAATCGTCTTTCTAAAGTTAAATGATAAAAGGAAAATATATAAAAATGAGATAAAGCAATTGTTTTACAAGATTAGTTTTAAATAAATATACAAAAATACTGATAAAAACTAACGAAGATTTAAATATAAAAAGAGGGTAGAAAATATTCAGAAAATAGGAACAAAAGCGACAATTTTAAAAATTATGACCCTTATAAAATGCTGATAATTCAAGTAAAATGTTACCTAAATTTTACTTAGAAAATTGTTATTTTTTTGAAAAATTATAAATCAAATATCTTGTGTAATGAGATAAGATGTGATATTATTTATATACATGTTAATTGTGAATTAGATAAATTATCCTCTCAGTTAAGAAAAAATTGAGGAGGGATTTTTTGGGAAATTTTTAACTAACATGATGAAAATAAAAGGAGGTTGTTAGTCTCGATGAAAGGCAAGCAACAACAAGATTTTAGAGTAGAAAAATACATCCGTTATGGGATTCGTAAATATAGCTTTGGAGCGGCATCCGTAGCGATTGCGGCTGGTTTGATGTTCTTAGGAAATGGAGCAGTTTCAGCGACAGAGGTACAAAGTGCGGAAACTACCGTAACAGCAACTCTAGCTGAAAAATCTGATCATAATACCAAAGACGTAAAGTCAGAAATTGGAAAAACTACGGAAGCAAAAACAGAAGTTAAAGCAGAAGAGACTAAAAAAGTAAATAAAGCTGTTCTTGAAGCAAGTATTACTACTTTAGAATCTAAACTTTCAACTACTAAGAATGCAGACGCTTCAGTTATAGCCAATGCTCGTGAAGCCTTAGCTACTGCAAAAGCTGTTTTAGCAAATGAAGCAGCTAAGCAAGAAGAGGTAGATATCCAAAAAGATATTCTCTCTGCATTGGGAACAGTTGTAACTGAATCAAATAAACTTGGATTAGAGAAAGAACAGGCTGATAAAGACAAGGTAGCAAAAGCAGAAGCAGAAGCAGAAAGAAACGCTACACCAACAGAAAAAGCAGTTTCTGAAGCAACAACTGTCTTGACACAAGTTTCATCAGAAGCTGATGTAACTAATACACTTGCTGCTACAGAACTTCGTAAAAAAGAGGTATCAGAAGAAAATAGAGTAGCAGTTGAAGCAGCGGTTGCTAAAAACCAAGCGGTACTTAACGAATCAAAAGTACTTTTAGCTGACAAGAGCGTTACAAAGGAACAAGTAGAGGCTCAATTAGAACGTTTAAATGAATCAATTCTTGCAGTATACAGTGAACTTAAAAAAGCAGGAATTGGTCGTGATGGTAACTATAGTGTAGCGTTATCAGCTGATGAAGGATACACTAGAAATTCAACAGAGTTAAGAAAAGAAAACGGTGAATTTCTTACAGCTACAGGTAAATCATATAAAACATTAGACGGTAACGATAAATATAGAATATACGTTCACGGATACCAATCAGAAAATACAGAAATTGGAGCAGCTAACAGTGGAAGACCAGATGTAGGTGGACGTACAGATATTCCTTTATCAAAAACTGAAGCTCAAAAACTAGCAAAAGAAGCACTTTTATGGAAAGGTAAAGTTCGTGCTAGTGGAAAAAATAACGGTAATAATACCTGGGGAGCGGGTGGACCTTACGAGTACCTAGCAACTGAAATTTATGGTTATACTTACGAACAAGGAACTCACTATGTATATATTACAGATGTGAAAAAACGTTTCAGTTTATCACAAGAAGCAGAGGCAGCAGGCTATTCGATTAAAAAAATTGACCTTAGTAACTTGATTCCAGGTACTGGGTATAATGAAAAAACAGACACAGTAGAAGGGTATGCAGCATCTAACCTTCAAAATGGTGTTTATGATATGCGTTATATCGTAACAGTTGAAAAAGATGGACAATCTCAACAGGTTACTTTCCGTGATTTAACAGCTGGTTGGATTGGCTGGCAAGACTCATCAGCTCCATCTATTTTAGGAACATCTAAAATGGTTACAATCGGAGATGAAGTAGACCATGACATTAAATATGTAGATAACGAGGGAATGAATAAAGATGAAAGAGCTGGATATGTGTATGCAGATAACGGTTCTAAAGTAGTAGCAGGTTCTAAAACTGCTCCATCTACATCAAAAGCAGCAACATTTACAGCTATTGATGGAACAAAAATAAGAACAATGACATCACCTCAAACAGTTAATGCTCATACTACGTTAAATGGTGTTTACACAGGTCAAGACGCTTCAGTTGCAGACGTAATTCCAGGATTAAGTTATAATCCGACAACAGGGAAAATTCATGGAACAGCTTCAGAAGCTGGAATCTATACTGTAGCTGCATTAGCAAAAGACTACAATAACGCTACAAACGCTAAGAATGTTGACTGGAATATGGACGGGCAAGAAGCTCACGAAAATATTACAATTGCAGTAGCACCAAAAATTACAGTATCTAACGTAGAAGCTTATGCAACAAAAGTTCCTGTAACAGTATCAAACGGAGCAAATAAAGCAGAAATCACGATGCCTGATGGGACTGTAACAAACTTAGTTGTCAAAGATGGAAAATGGACTGTAGGCGCAGGAACTACGAATAAAGCAGTAAAAGAAGGCGATCAATTAGCAGATGCTTCAACAACAGCACCTACTAAATTCAATCTTCCTGTAACTTCAGATTCAACACAATATGTTGGAATTAATAGTATTGAAGCTAAAGCCTCTACGGATAAAGTTCGTGCAGATATTCAACGTGAGATTGCGACAGTAAAAGATGCAGCTGGAAAATCTTATACAGCGACATTTAACCGTGCAACAGGTAAGTATACACTATCGAATGAAGATGCATACGTATTAAAAGATAATGGAGACGGAACATCAACTTTAACAGAACGTCGTGTATATACAGATGCAAAAGCAAATGGAGATGTTGATTTTATTGTTTATGAATTTACACGTACATGGAATGCAACTTCTTCAGCAGCTAATTTAATTGATAAAGTAGCAGAAATTCGTAAAAATGGTGAAGTAACTGCAGTAGGAGACGTAACTCGTACAGTTACAGCTGTGCCAAGAGAACAAACAGCTGATAAACAAGGCCTTATTGTTACAGTGAAGTATGATTCAGCAACAAAACAATGGACAGCTTCTGACGGTTCAACAGTAACAGCTAAAGAATCTAATGCAGGATGGTCAATTGAAACATCTTCAGGATTCAAAGGGTATGTATCTTATCGTGAAGCAATTGGAAATGATGTAGCATCTATCCAAAATGATAAACCGACTGCTTCATCTACAAGCTATGCTGAAACAAAAGATAACTCTGTAGATTTACTAAAATCTCCTAAAGCTAATGTAGAATTTGAAGATGTGATTGATGACAATTCAGATGATGCTGAGTCAGAAACTATCAAAACTAAGTTAACAGTAACAGCTCCAGATGGAACGAAGAAAGAATTTAACTTAGCAGATGCGGAAGAAAAAGCTTATATTCAAGCACAACGTACAGCTGCAGAAAAAACACAAGCAGCAGCAGCGGCAATTGAAGAGGCTCAAGCGGCACAAAATGAACTAGCTCGTATTCAAGAACAAGTAGACCGTCAAGTACAAATGATTGCAGACGCAGAAGCAGCATTAGCGAACCTAAAACTTCGTACAATTTCTGTAACAGCGAAAGACTTAGCTGAAAAGAAACTTAAAGATGTAAAAGACTTCAAAGCTAGCTTAGATGAGAAATTAAAAGAAGCTCAAGGAAAACTTCCTGAATTAACAGCGAAAGTTACTTCAAGTCGTCAAGAAGCTTTAGAAGCAGAAAAAGCGGTAGAAGCAGCACGTACAGCATTAAAAACAAAAGCTGCAGAAAACTTATCAAATCCAGAAGTTGCAGCTTATACATTAGGTCAATACGGATCTTACAAAGTAACAGTAAGAGCTGTTGACTCAAACGGTGTTGTAACAACTCCAACAGTAGGAAAAACAGATGCTGGAGAAGTTACAGAAGACGCAGTTGCAGAAACAACTTACTACATCGTAGTTTCTAAACCTGAAAAATCATCTGGTGCAGAAGGTCAAGAACAAACTGATTCAATGGAAACAGGATTCAAGACTGGATTACCAAATAATGCAGAAGTATCTGACTACAAACTAGTAGATCCAGTATCAGGTAAGAAAACAGATTCTGTAACGACTGAAGAAGGTACGTATGCTATTGATGGAACTACAGGAGCAGTATCATTTACACCTGCACCAGGCTTTATCGGTAATGCTAAACCATTAACAGTGGCAGCTAACGTAACAATTACAGGAGATGACGGTCAACCAGTAGTAGTAGAATCTACAACGACTTATACACCAACAGTATATGGTGTTAAACCAAAAGATGATAAAACAACTGGAAAACAAGGTCAAGTTCAAACTTCAATTCCAGGAAGTGAAAGATTCTCAGCATTAAATACAACAGCGAATACTCCAGATAATACAAACGTAGACTGGACAACAGCTAAGTACTCATTAGAAGGTGCTAATGAAGAAGGTAAGGTTGTAGTTGAAGGAGAAGGAACATACGCTATTGACCCAACAACAGGTGCAGTGACATTCACTCCAGAACCAAGCTTCAAAGGACAAGCGAAAGGGGTAGAAGTAAAAGTATCTGTAACAGCAACTGATTCAGAAGGAAACAAAGTTGAAGTTACATCTAGTGGAGATTACACGCCAGAAGTTGAAGCAGTAGAACCAACTGCAGAACCTAAAGAAACTTCTGGAAAACAAGGCAGACCACAAACTCAAGATGCGACTACAATGTTCAAAGAAGGTGACAAATCAGCACCAATCGATAAGTCGACAATCAAACTTGTAGACCCAACAGGTGCAGAAGTCACAACAATGCCAGCTCTTAAAGATGGAAAAGAAGTGGGTACTTATACTTTAGACCCAGAAACTGGAGTGATTACATTCCAACCGAATAAAGACTTCACTGGAACACCAGATCCAGCGAAAGTAACTGCGGCAGACAAAAACGGAACAAAAGTTGAAACAACTTACACTCCAACTGTTACTCCAGTAGTACCAGAAGGACAAGATAAAACTACTACAAACCTTCAAGGATTACCTCAACAAAGTAAAGTGAAATTTACCGAAGGAGATCCGGAATTCCCAATCGACGATAAAGTACCTGCAACGTTCGAAGATGGAACGACTACAAAAGTAGTACCAGGAGAAGGTACATACACAGTAGATCCAGATGGAACAGTTCACTTCCAACCAGAAAAACAATTCACAGGTGTAGCTAAAGGTGTAACTGTAAAACGTGTCGATACAAACGGAACACCAGCTACAGCGAAATACACACCGATTGTTAAACCAGTAGTACCAGAAGGATTCGATAACATTACTACAGGAGTACAAGGTCAAGAACAAAAAGGTAAACCTTACTTTAAACCAGGTAATGAAGCAGTGCCGATTAATTACGATGCTCCAGCAACATTACTAGATCCAGAAACGAAGAAACCTGTTCCTTCAAATGAACTTCCAGCGAAAGATCCAGAAGGAAATGTAATCGGTAAGTATACTTTAAATCCGACTACAGGAGAAGTGAAATTCACACCAATAGATAAATCTTATGTAGGGCCAGTACAACCAGTAACAGTTCAACGTGTTGATAAAAACAATACACCGGCAACAGCTGATTATACTCCAGTAATCGTAGGAGTTAAACCAACGGCTAAGCCAGCTGAATCAACTGATGTACAAGGTGCAACTCAAAAACAACCAATTACGTTCAAAGGTGGAACTGCAGACTTAGAAGATCCAGCTGGAAACCCAATTAAATCAGATCCAGTTCCGGTTAATCCAGGTTCAGTTACATTAGTAGGTGAAAATGGAAAACCAACTGATGAAGTAGTTGTAAAAGATCCAAAAGATCCTAATAAAGTAATCGGTAAGTATACTCTTGTAAAAGAGCCTGGTAAAGATCCAGTTGCAGTATACACACCAGAAGACAAAACATACGTAGGAAAAGTTCCGACGGTAACGATTCAAGCAGCAGATATGAACGGAACTCCAGTAAGAACTACGTACACACCTAACATTAAACCTGTTAAACCAACAGCAACACCAGCTAAAACAACAGATATTCAAGGTAAAGCGCAAACAGGATTACCAGAATTCAAAGGTGGAACAGTATCGATTAACGGTGAAGAGAAAGTTGTTCCAATTGATGAAACAAAAGCTCCAAAACTAATTGATCCAACAACAGGAGAGCCAACTGACAAAGTTGTAGTAGAAGGAGAAGGAACATACACAATCGAAGATGGAAGAGTTAAATTCCAACCAGAACCACAATTCACAGGAACAGCTACAGGTGTAGAAGTTCAACGTGAAGATACAAACGGAACACCTGTAAAAGCTAAATACACTCCAACAGTAACTCCGGTTAAACCAACAGGAGAAGATGTTACATCAGAAGATATTCAAGGTGCTAAGCAAACAGGTACACCAGTATTCAAAGGTGGAGATGATGAATTCCCTATCGACAATAAAGTACCAGCGAAACTAATCGATCCAGAAACAGGAAAACTAACAGATGAAGTTGTAGTAGAAGGAGAAGGAACTTATACTATCGACAAAGATGGTAATGTAACATTCACTCCGAAAAAAGACTTCACAGGACAAGCGACAGGTGTAACTGTTCAACGTCAAGATACGAACGGAACAACAGTTCAAGCGCGCTACACACCTAAAGTGAAAGGTGTAACTCCAACAGCAACACCAGCTAAATCTAAAGATATTCAAGGTAAACCACAAACAGGATTACCAGAATTCAAAGGTGGAACAGTAACGGTTAACGGTGAAGAAAAAACTGTTGAGATTGATGAAACAAAGGCTCCTAAACTGATTGATCCAGAAACAGGAGAACCAACTGATGAACCAGTAGTAATTCCTGGAGAAGGAACATACACAATTGAAGATGGTAAAGTGAAATTCCAACCAGAACCACAATTTACTGGAAAAGGAGAAGGGGTAGAAGTTCAACGTGTTGATAAGAATGGAACACCAGTAACAGCTAAGTATACTCCAAAAGTACTACCAGTAACACCAACTGGAGAAGATGAAACATCAGTAGGACCTAAAGGTCAAACTCAAAAAGGAACACCAGTATTCAATGGTGGATCAGCGAAAATCAACGGTAAAGAAGAAACTGTTGAAATTGATAAGGATGTACCAGCTAAACTAGTTGATCCTAAGACAGGAGATCCAGTTGATTCTGTAACAGTTGAAGGCGAAGGAACATACACAATTGATCCTAAGACTGGCGAAGTAACATTTAAACCAGAACCAGAATTCTTAGGAACAGCTACAGGAGTAACTGTACAACGTGTAGATAAAAACGGAACAGAAGTAACGGCTAAATACACTCCAACAGTAACACCAGTAACAGCGACTGTAGACAAAACTTCAGAAGGACCTAAGAATACTCCTCAATCTGAAACTCCAGAATTCACAGGAGATGTTGACTTAGATGTACCACCTACGTTTGATGATGGAACAACTACAAGGGTGGTAGAAGGAGAAGGAACGTATACAATCGATAAAGATGGTAAAGTAACATTCACTCCAGACCCAGAATTCACAGGTACTGCAGATGGTATAACTGTCGTTAGAAAAGATAAATTAGGTAAAACTATTTCTGCTACTTACACACCAACAGTACGTCCGGATACTGAATTTGTAGATGAAAATGGAAATCCAATTAAAGGATATCCAAGCGAAGATGGAACAACACCGAAGAAAGATATTCCTGAGTATCGTTATGTAGAAACAGTAACAGACGAACACGGAAACACTAGACATATCTATAAACAAGTTGTAACCTTCTTCAAGGATAAAGAAGGAAAAGAAATTCCAAATTATCCAACAGAAGAAGGAAAACAACCGAAGAAAGATATCCCAGGATACAGATTCGTAGAAACAAAACCACTGCCAAACGGAGATACAGAACACGTATACGAAAAAGTAACAACATTCTTCAAAGATAAAGATGGTAACGAAATCAAAGACAAAGAAAGTGGATTTGTAGATAAGAAAGACATTCCAGGCTACCGCTTCGTAGAGACTAAGAAATTACCAAACGGCGATACAGAACACGTTTATGAGAAAGTTTCAACACCACTTATTCCTCAAACAGAGCCAGGTAAACAAATTACAACAACTTGGACAGATGAAAAAGGAAATCCATTGAAACCAATGGAACCAGGTTCTAAAGAACCAGGAACAATTCCAGGTTATGAATATGTGAAGACTGTGACAGATCCAAATGGAAATATCAGACATATCTTCAAGAAAGTTGAGATGCCAACTCCAAGACCGGTTGAACCAAGTCAACCAGTACAACCAGTTTCTCCACAAGAGCCAACAAGCCCTGAGAAACCAGTAACTCCAGACATGCCAGTAGTAGCTGAGCAACCAAAACAACCAGCAACACCTAAATATGTTGAAGGTCAAAAAGAGTTGCCAAATACTGGTACAGAAGACAATGCCCGTCTTGCGGCACTTGGACTTCTTGGAGTCTTGAGTGGATTTGGACTTGTAGCTCGCAAGAAGAAAGAAGATTAATTAAATCTATCTGATAAACGAATATAGCAGAAAACCAATGATGTAAAAGTCATTGGTTTTTTGAAATTTCCAATTTTTTTCCGAAAATGGATTTGCTAATATTCGATAAAAAATGGTAAAAAATGCTTTTAATATTACTAAAAAGAGGATGAATATTTAAAAATAAAATATATTTATTAGTATAAATAATAAAATAAGTTTAAAAAATAAAATATATTTATTATAGTGTAAATTTAAAGCCTAACTACTTGCTTGTAAGGAGAGAATATGATATCATTAAGTTGTATATAGTCTCCAAATTTTCGACATGCAAATTATTGTTATATTAAATGTTTCATAATGCCGATTTTTTGTGCTAAGTACATAAAAATAAAGTAAAACATAAGGAGGTTGTGAGTCTCAATGAAAGGCAAACAACAAGATTTTAGAACGGAGAAGTACATTCGTTACGGTATTCGTAAATACAGCTTTGGAGCAGCATCAGTAGCGATTGCAGCTGGTTTGATGTTCCTAGGTAACGGTGCGGTATCAGCGACTGAAGTACAATCAGCTGAAACAGCTATTTCAACACCTGCTCCTAGTCAAGATGCTAAGGACAAGGAAAAGGCCGAGCTTAAAGCTGAAACAGTAGAAACTGTAAAACCTGAAGTGAAAGCAGAAGAGGCTAAGAAAGTAAACAAGGCTATCCTTGAAGCAAGTATTGCTACTTTGGAGTCTAAACTTTCAACTGCTAAATATGCAGATGATACAGTAGTAAGTTCAGCTAAGGAAGTATTGGCAACAGCTAAAGCAACTCTAGCTAAATTAGATGCTAGCCAAGCTGATGTAGATGCACAAGCAGAGACTGTATCAGCTTTGAGCACAGTTGTAACTGAGTCAAATACTGCTGGTTTCGATAAGAAACAAGCGGCTGAAAAAGAAGCAGCTAAAGCAGAAGCTGAAAAGAAAGCAACTCCAGCTGAAACAGCTCTTTCAGTAGCGAAAACAGCTCTTACACAAGTATCGTCAGAAGCTGAAGTAACCAACAAATTGGCTGAGACAGAACTTGCTAAGGCTGATGTCAAAGAAGAAAACAAGGCAGCAGTTACAGCAGCAGTCGCTAAAAACCAAGCAGTTCTTGCTGAAACTAAGGCCCTTTTGGCTGATAAGAGTGTCACAAAAGAGCAAGTAGATGCTCAATTGGAACGCCTTAACGAATCAATCCTTGCAGTTTACAATGAATTGAAAAATGCAGGAATCGGCCGTGATGGTAAGTTTTCAGTTAACCTAGATGAAACTCAAACAACAGGTCTTAAAGATGCAACTACTGAAACAGGTAAAAAATGGTTAGCCGACCATGGATATAGTTCATTAGCAGATGTTCCGATAAAAAATGATCGTGCTGAAATCTCTAAATTGAATGATCAAATTCAATGGATTAACTTCTCTGATAAAACAGCATGGACAAATTTAAAAGAAAATGGACAACTTCAAGTAGGTTCACAATTTAGAAAAACATTGATTCCTGGTTATGAAGTTACAATGACTGTAAAAGCTTTAAGACCATTTGAATCAACAGAGGTTTATAAAAATCGTGTGGCAGGAACAGCTCATGCAGGGACTTACGATCCATATAAAGAGAATAAGTTTAAAAATGCAACAGGTATTGGAGGAAATTCTCAACACCCAAGTTATACTAACGTTAGGGAAAGAGGAAATGGTATTAATACTGGAAATGCTAAAACGGTACTTACTGGTGTAAATGATAAAGGATCCGCGGCCGATGGTACAATGGGTGGAGTATTATTCACTGTAGAAGCTACTTATCATGGTAAGCCAGTTAAGCCTGGTATTGTTATGACATCAGGAGAAGATATTAGTGCTGGGAAATTAGAAGCGGAAATATATACTACGAATGGTACTCCATGGGATTTAGCAGGAGTTATCGGTGGACCTCGTGGAACCAAACAATATCTACCAACACCTGACTTCAAAAATATGAACGAAAAAGATAAAATTAGAGTTTGGAACTCTCCAGAGATTGTAAAAGCTGTAGAAGCAGGTATGTTTGCTACTAGAGATGCTGCAACAGCAGGTTTAGGATCACAAGTTTTCGGATCATATTCTAATGGAGGAAACTATGCAACTCCTATTGTATCAACAGCAAATGTAACAGAAGTAGGGTTTTATATTTTAGCTTCAGGACAACAAGCATCTATGGTAGGGGTTAAGTTCTCAGACTTTGGTGATCTTCCAGAATCATATGGAACAGCTGAACACTATTTAAAAACTCAAACTTTAGATTTACAAACAAATACTATTAGACAAATTCAACAACCATACTTAGGTACTGAAAAAGCTGATATTGACTCTGCTCCTGGTAAACGTGTTCGAGGAATTGACTCAGATGACCAGAACGATAACCCTGATGAAGGTGTTAAACAATTAATTGATCCAGCGGACGTGCATAATAATGTAGATACTAGAGAACCAGAAGTAAAATTAGTAAAAGGTCCAGATAATACCTATGAAGTAAATATCAAGGCTTCTGTAAATGGAAATGATAGCTTTAAAGGAGCACCAGCGCCAGCTTATGTACGTGGATTTATCGATTTTAACCACAATGGTAAGTTTGATGAAGGTGAAGCTTCAGAAATTGTCACTGTAACTGAAAAAGATCAAAAAGTAAAATTAACATTTACGAATACACAAATTGTTGATACGACAAAAGAAGTAGTAAACTTCCGTGTTCGTATTGGAACAGAACGATCTCAAATTGAAAAGCCAGTTGGAATCGCCTTTGATGGTGAAGTAGAAGATAACCAAATTCAAGTTGCTTTACCTCCACGTGGAGATAAGGAAGAAACTACAGGTGCACAAGGGGAAACACAATCGATTGATTTTGAATTTGTTAACCGTGCAGAAGGTGACGATGCAACTAATGTTGGTTCTGGAAATGGAAAAACAACCTTCAACTCATATGGTAAGATTTACTACTCTAATCAAAGAAATTCAATTAGTTTAGAAACAACTAAAGTTAAACAATCTGAAGGTGTTATGATTGTTGGTGATAATGGAAATCTTGTTAAAACGTATACAAAAGCAGGGCAAGGTAAGTATGAAGTAACAGATACAGGAGTTACATTCACTCCAGAAGCGAACTTTGTAGGTAAAGCAGATGGTGTTGCCCTACGTGCAGTAGATGCGAATGGTCAAACTACAGGATGGAAAGCTTTAACTGAGAAAAATGGTCTTGTAAACAATAATACAGGAATTCATTCAACTACAGAGTTAACTATGGATGCAGTTTACATTCCAAATGTAACGCCAAAACAAATCACAGGCGAACCAAAAACTTCTATTGACGTTCAAGGTAAAGAACAAAAAGAAACTGTAGTATTCAAAACTGATTCAGGAAAAGCTACAGAAGTTGTTATTACACCAAGTACGACTAGTCCTGCAAAACTCATCGATCCAGTAACAAAAGTGCCTACAGATGCTAAAACTGTAACTGTAGATGGAGAGGGAACTTATACAATTAATCCTGAAACTGGTGAAGTAACATTCCAACCACTTCCAACATTTACAGGTAAAGCAAAAGGAATTGGAGTATCACTAACAGCACCAGTCGGAGTTGATAAAACAGGAGCTAAGGTAACTTCAACTGCAACAACAACCTACACACCAGAAGTAACACCAGTAAAACCAACAGCAGAGCCAGCTACTTCAACAGGACTCCAAGGTGAAACTCAAACAGGAAAACCTACATTCACAGAAGGAGATGCAGAAGTACCAATTAAAGCAGGTTCAGTTAAATTACTAAATGCTAATGGAACTGAAGCTCAAGGGGCAGTACCAGCCTTAGATCCAAATGGAAACAAAGTTGGGGAATACACAGTAGACCCAGCAACAGGTGTTGTAACATTCACACCAACAGATAAGACTTATGTAGGACCAGTAGTACCTGCAAAAGTACAAGCAGAAGATAACAACGGTACTAAAGTTGAAACTAAATATACTCCATCAATCGTAGGAGTTAAACCAACTGCTACACCAGCAGAATCATCAAATATCCAAGGTGAAGCACAATCTGGAACTGTAGCATTTGCACCAGGTAAAGCGACAATCGAAGGTGTAGAAAAATCAGTAGCAATCAAGCCTAACTCAGCAGTTTTACTTGATAAACAAGGAAATCCAGTAATGGCTGGAACTCCAGTAGATGCTGAAGATGCAAATGGAAATAAAGTTGGGGAATACACAATTAATCCAGCTACTAACACAGTAACATTCACACCAACAGATAAAACTTACACAGGTACTGTAGTTCCAGCTAACGTACAAGCAGAAGATGAAAATGGAACAACAGTTAAAACAACATATACTCCACATATCGTAGGAGTAGTTCCAACAGCAGAACCAGCTACTTCAACAGATATCCAAGGGGTAGAACAATCAAAAGAAGTTACATTTACTCCAGGTAAAACGGAAATCAATGGAACAGAAAAAACAGTAGCAATTGATACAACTTCATTTAAATTATTAGATGAAAATGAAAATGCAGTAGACTCAGTTCCAGCGAAGAACCCAGCAGGTGATGTGATTGGTACGTATACACTTAAAGTCGTATATGGAAAAGTGAATGCAGTATTTACACCAACAGATAAAACGTATGCGGGTGAAGTTGAGCCAGTAACGATCCAAGCAAAAGATACAAATGGAACAGTTGTAAAAACAACTTATACTCCATCTATTACACCAGTAGAACCATCAGGAACACCAACAACTTCTGAAGGAATTCAAGGTGCTAAACAAGAAGGAACTCCATCATTCACACCAGGTGATGAAAGAATTCCTATGAAGATTGATGCGGATCAGCCAGCTAAATTAGTAAATCCTGAAACTGGAAAACCAATAGATGATACAACAATTCCAGCAAAAGATAATGATGGAAATACAGTTGGTACCTACACAATTGAACCAACAACAGGTAAAGTAACATTTACACCAAATAAAGACTTTACAGGTACACCAGTAGCAGCAACTGTTCAAGCAAAAGATGCGAATGGAACACCAACAACTGCTACTTATGAACCAACAGTTAAACCAGTAACACCAACAGGTTCAGATACTGTAACAGAAGATGTTCAAGGTTCAATTCAAAAAGGTAAACCAACATTTGAAGGTGGCACAGTAACAGTTAACGGTGAAGAAAAAACTGTTGCAATCGATGAAGATAAACCAGCTAAATTGGTAGATCCAAAAACAGGTGATCCAGTTGAATCAGTAACTATCGATGGTGAAGGAACATATACAGTAACTCCAGACGGCATAGTAACATTTACACCAGAAAAGAACTTTACAGGTAAAGGAACAGGTGTTACAGTTCAACGTGAAGATAAGAATGCTACACCAGTGACAGCTAAATACACACCAGTTGTAAAACCAGCAACACCAACAAGTTCAGATGTCATCACAACTAATGTTCAAGGTGCAATTCAAGAAGGAACACCAACATTTACAGGTGGAAAAGTAACGATTAATGGTCAAGAAAAAACTGTTGCAATCGATGAAGCTGTAAAACCAAAATTCGATGATGGAACAACTGAAAAAGTAGTACCAAACGAAGGAACATACACAATCGATGAAAATGGAAAAGTAACATTCACTCCAGAAAAAACATTCACAGGACAAGCTGCAGGAGTAACAGTTAAGCGTGTTGACAAAAACGGAACACCAGTAACAGCTAAATACACACCAGTAGTAATCCCAGTGTCACCAACTTCTAAAGATGCTGAATCAGAAGGTCCAAAAGGACAATCTCAAGAAGGGACACCAACATTTACAGGTGGAAAAGTAACACTTAACGGGAAAGAAGTACCAGTAGCAATCGATGAAAATGTAAAACCAAAATTCGATGATGGAACAACTGAAAAAGTAGTACCAAACGAAGGAACATATACAATCGATGAAAATGGAAAAGTAACATTCACTCCAGAGCCAAACTTCGTAGGAAAAGCTACAGGAGTAACAGTTAAACGTGTTGATAAGAACGGAACACCAGTAACAGCTAAATATACTCCAACAGTTCGCCCAGATACTAGATTTGTAGTTATCGAAAAAGATGGCAAAGAAACAGATTTACTTCCATCTAAAGATGGAGCTAAACCTTCAGAACCAATTCCAGGATATAATGTTGTTAGAACTGAAATTGATGAAAAAGGAAATACAAAACACATCTACGAAAAAGTTAAAACATCATTCAAGGATAAAGAAGGAAACGAAATTCCTAAATATCCAAGTGAGCCAGGAACAGTCGATAAGAAAGACATTCCAGAATACCGCTTTGTAGAGACTAAGAAATTACCAAATGGTGATACAGAACACATCTAC